>CAYVWO010000108.1:0-7966 GCA_964455495.1 uncultured Tessaracoccus sp. | reverse complement strand
CAGCTGGATGACGCGCTGAATGGTCAGGTCGCGGCGCTCGGGGTCGTCGACGAACCGGATGTCGCGGAGGCCCTGGTCCTGGGCCGCGGACTCGAAGACGAAGTGACCGTAGCCGAGGATCTGGCCGAGCAGCGAGCGCGACATCGAGATGTCGAGGATCCGGCTCATCGGCATCGTCGCCAGGTGCGTGTTGAACACCCCGTGCACGCGGAAGACGCGCATGTTGGTGATCACGAACCGGTCCATGTACACCACGTGGACCTTCCACAGGCCGAAGAGCAGCGCGAACAGCCCGAGCGCCAGCGGGACCCAGAAGTACCCGCGAGCCCAGATCATCGCGAGGAAGAGCGGGATGCTGAGCGCCATCACCGCGTACCAGACGGCCGACGCGGCCCAGTGCTTGCGCACCTCGTCGATGACGACCTCGCCCTCGACGGTGAGCAGGTGCGCATCGACGTTGGGGGCGAGGAAGCGCCCGACGACGCTCATGGCGAGTTATCCCGCGAGCGTGGTGAAGAAGCGACCGATCGACTCGAAGGCGCCGAAGAACGAACGCACGGCCTCGGCGGCGGCCTCGGGCCGCGTGAAGAGGTAGTAGAGAACGAATGCGGCGACGAGCACCAGCAGGATCTTCTTGATCCAGTTGATCACGGGCGCCCTCCTCGCGTTAGTCCCGACGCCCCAGTCTGCCCGAGCGCGACCCCGGCCGTCCGCAGGACTCGCCGGTGTGCCAAGCTTGGCGCATGGAGAATTCTGACCTGTTCATCTGCATCGATCACGTCGGCCTTGCCGTCCCGGACCTCGACGAGGCCATCAAGTTCCACTCCGAGGTCTTCGGCTGGCGTGAGCTGCACCGCGAGGTCAACGAGGAGCAGGGCGTCGCCGAGGCGATGATCGGCACGGGCGAGCAGGGCGAGGAGAACGCGAAGATCCAGCTGCTCGCCCCGCTGAACGAGAACTCGACCATCGCGAAGTTCCTCGACCGCAGCGGCCCCGGCATGCAGCAGCTGGCCTACCGTGTTGCGGACCTCGACCACGTCAGCGCCGTCCTCAAGGAGCGCGGCATGCGCCTGCTCTTCCCCGAGGCCAAGCGCGGAACCGGCGGCTCTCGGATCAACTTCGTGCACCCGAAGGATGCCCGAGGCGTGCTGCTGGAGCTCGTCGAGCTCCCCAAGGAACCCGCTGAGCACTGAGTTCGGCACACAATCGCGCGGGGCGGGTCGGCATGGCCGATCCGCCCCGGCCTGTCCCCGCCACATTGTCGGGGCCACCCACTAGGCTCGTGTCGACGTAAGGCACCAAGGAAGGAGCCCCGGTGAGCGACACACCTCGCGACCTGGAGACCGAAGAGACCGGACTCAACCTGTTCGACGAGCGCGCCTCGGCGGCGGGCAGCTTCCCCCACGCGATGCTCGGCTACGACAAGAACACCGTCGACGGCTACGTGCGCGAGGTCGAGTCGAGGGCGAGCCAGCTGCGTGCCGAGCTGCGCGAGGCGCGTCACCAAACTGCGCTCGTGAAGACCCAGCTGGGGACCACGGACTTCACGCGCCTAGGCGCGCACGCCACCGGCCTCCTCCGAGCCGCGGAGGCCCAGGCCTCCGACATCGTCGAGCGGGCCACCCGCGAGGCCGAGCGGATCAAGGCCGAGGCCAGGCGCACCAGCGCCGCGCTCCGCGAGGCCGCGCAGCAGGAGGCCGACGACGTCCGACTGACCGGGCTCTCGGGACTACGCCAGCTGCGCCAGGAGCAGGCCGAGGCGGGCAAGGACGTGCTGGAACAGGCGCGCCGCGACGCCGACCTCCTGCTCGTCGAGGCCCGGCAGCGGGCCAAGAGCACCGACGACGCGGCCGCTGCTCGGGCGCTCGCGCTCGCCGAGTCGACGGCGATCGACGCGGCAAGGGTCGGCCAGGAGGCGGCCAAGCGCGCCGCCGACACCGCCGCGGAGGCGGCGAAGGCTGCCGAGGAGACCCTCGCGAGGGTTGCGGAGCAGTCGAAGGCCGCGGAGGAGAGCATCGCGAGGCGGCTCGCCGAGGCCGACGCCGCCGCGGAGGCCGCCGCGGCCCGCGCCGCCGCAGCCAGCGAGGAGGCCCTGAAGACCAGGGCCGCCGCCGTCGCGGAGGCCGAGAGCATCAGGCTCGCCGCCAACCGCGAGTCGGAGGAGAAGCTGGCCGCCGCCCGGCGTCGGGTAACGGAGGCCACCGAGGAATTCGAGGAGAAGCTCGCCTGGCGCAAGGAGGAGCTCGAGCGTGATGTCGCGGACCTCGAGGCGAGGCGAGAGCAGGCCTTGGCGAAACTCGGCAACCTCCGCGCGCTCGCCGAGGAGTCCGAGGCGCGGTTCGCCGACGAGCCCACGGCCGTCATCCCTCAGGTCGAGCCGCGCCAGTGACCCGGTCACCCGAGGAACCGGCTCCGCGGGCGGACGCCCCGGAGACTCGCGGCCTCGTCCGCCGCGTGCTGGGGCGGGCGGGACGGGAGGCCCGCACGCTCATCATCCCGCCGCCCGAGGCCCCCATCACGCCGGTTCCCCCGCTGCTCCCGCCGCCGGACGCGCCGAAGCGCCGCTCACCGTTCGCCGTCGGCTTCCTCGGCGCCTGGGGCGTCATCGTCGCCGCGGCCCTCGCCCTCGCGGTCTACAACGTCCACAGCGTGCTCCTGCTCGTCGTCCTCGCGCTGTTCCTCGCCCTCGGACTGAACCCCGCCGTCGAGTTCCTCACGCGCCGCCGGATGCCCCGGCCCCTCGCGGTCACGCTGATCACGCTTCTGCTGCTCGGCGTGCTGGCGCTCGGCATCACCGCCTTCGTCCCCGTCATCACCGAGCAGGCGACGGCTCTGGCGCGCAACCTCCCCGTTCTGCTCGACCGCATGACCCTGCACCCCAGGGTTTGGGAGATCGAGGAGCAGTACCAGATCGTCGAGAAGATCGAGCAGTTCCTGACGTCGGGCTCGCTCATCAACAACCTCTTCGGCGGCATCCTCGGCGCGGGCAAGCTCGTGGCCAACCTGGTCTTCTCCGTGATCGTCACCCTGGTGCTGACCATCTACTTCCTCGCCTCGCTGCCCACCATCAAGGAGACCATCTACGCGCTCGCCCCCGCCAGCCGCCGCCCGCGCGCCCGCTACCTCGCCGACGAGATCTTCCGCGGCGTCTCCGGCTACATCACCGGCATGTTCGTGATCGTCGCGGTGGCGTCGGTCTGCGCATTCATCTTCATGAACATCGCGGGCCTGGGTTCCTACTCGCTGGCGCTGGCCTGCGTCGTGGCGATGTTCTGCCTCATCCCGCTGGTCGGGTCCTCGCTGGCGATGGTGTCGGTGGCGCTGGTGGGCTTCGCGGTGAACCCCACGATCGGCATCGCCACGATCATCTACTTCCTGATCTACCAGCAGTTCGACGCGTACCTCATCTACCCCAACGTCATGCGCCGAACAGTGAAGGTGCCGGGAGCGCTGGTCGTGCTGTCGGCCATCATCGGCGGAATGCTCTTCGGCGTGATCGGCGCCGTCATCGCCATCCCGACGACCGCGGCCGTGCTGCTGCTGTACCGCGAGATGGCGCAACCCGCGTTGGACGCCTCGTAGCGGCGCGGGTAGGTTTGACCGGTGCGTTTGGTGATTGCCCGCTGCCAGGTTGACTACGTGGGACGGCTCACGGCCCACCTTCCGATGGCCACCCGGCTCATCCTCGTGAAGGCCGACGGCTCGGTGTCCGTCCACGCCGACGACCGCGCCTACAAGCCGCTCAACTGGATGAGCCCTCCCTGCACGCTGAAGATCGCCGAGCCAGACCCCGAGGCCGCGGACGCGCTCGGAGTGACCGAGGTCTGGCAGGTTCGGGCCAAGGACGGCGACACCCTCCACATCTCGCTGGCCGAGGTCTTCCACGACTCGGCGCACGAGCTGGGCGTCGACCCCGGCCTCCAGAAGGACGGCGTCGAGGCGCACCTCCAAGCGCTGCTCGCCGAACACCCCGCCACCCTGGGCGACGGCATGCGGCTCGTCAGGCGCGAGCACTTCACGCCGATCGGCCCCGTCGACCTGCTGCTGCGCGACGCCGCGGGAGCCCACGTCGCGGTCGAGGTGAAGCGGCGCGGCGAGATCGACGGCGTGGAGCAGCTGACCCGCTACCTCGAGCTCATGAACCGAGACCCGCAGCTGGCGCCGGTACGCGGGATCTTCGCGGCCCAGCAGATCAAGCCCCAGGCGCGCACGCTGGCCACCGACCGCGGCATCGAGTGCCGCCTCGTCGACTACGACTCGCTGCGCGGCCTCGACAACGCGGACGAGCGGCTGTTCTGATGGCCCGCCGCCCTTCGAAGCACCTCCGCGAACCCCGGCCGCTGCTCGGCGGCGGCTCCCAGCGCAGGGTCGTTCGAGGCGGCGTCGAGTACATCGCCCGCAACGTGCCCGCGCAACACGCGGAGAAGGCCTACACCTGTCCCGGCTGCGCTCACCAGGTCTCCCCCGGGACGCCTCACGTCGTCGCCTGGCCCGTCGCCGCCCCCTTCGGCGCGGACAGCGGGCTCGAGGTGCGCCGGCATTGGCACACCCACTGCTGGGGGCGCTCGTGAAGCTCAACGCGCTCACCGTCGGTTCCGGTCCCCGCCACGTCGTCTTCCTGCACGGCCTGTTCGGGCAGGGCAAGAACTGGGGATCGATCGCGATGGCGCTGGCCGACGTCGCGACCTGCCACCTCGTCGACCTGCCGAACCACGGCCTCTCCCCGTGGACCGAAGAGTTCGACCTCGACGAGCAGGCCGACCTCGTCGCCGACTGGATCCGGGGTCACGTCCCCGCACCGATCGTCCTCGTCGGTCACTCGTTGGGCGGCAAGATCGCCATGCGCCTCGCCCTTCGCCACCCGCGCCTGGTCGAGCGGCTGATGGTGGTGGACATCTCGCCCGCCCGTAACGAAGCCGCCCAAGGCTTTGCCGCGCTGGTCTCGGCGCTCCGCCGCCTCGACCTCGACCACATCACCAGCCGGGGCCAGGCCGAGACCCTGCTGACCCCGGAGATCCCCGACGTCGTGGTGCGGCGCTTCCTCCTGCAGAACCTGCGGCACAAGGGCGAACACTGGTCCTGGGCGGCGAACCTCGACCTGCTCGGCGACTCGCTGAACGAGGTGGGCGGCTGGTTCCCCATCCACACGACCTATGACGGGCCCGTGGTGTGGGTCAACGGCGGCCGCTCCCCCTACGTCCAACCCGAGCACGTCGCGCCGATGCGCGCGCTGTTTCCCCGCGTGCGCCAGGTCACGCTGAAGCGGGCGGGCCATTGGGTGCACGCCGACGACCCGGCGGCGTTCACCCAGGTCTGCCGCCTGTTCCTCGAGGCCCCAGCGGGATGAGCGTCAGCCGAGGGTGACGGACTCGATCCTGGCCTCGGCGATCGGAGACGTGCCGTCGGTCGCGTCGACGCCCTGGGCGGCGATCCCGCCGACCACGTCGATGCCCGCCTGGTCCATCGTGCCGAAGACGGTGTATTCCGGCGGGAGCTCCGTGTCGGCGTAGACCATGAAGAACTGCGAGCCGCCCGTGTTGGGCGCCGCGCGCTTCGCCATCGCGATCGTGCCGGCCGGGTAGGTCACGGCCTTGTTGACCTCGTCGGGGATCGTGTAGCCGGGCCCGCCGGTGCCCGTGGCCGTCGGGTCGCCGCACTGGAGGACGAAGATGCCGTAGTCGACGAGGCGGTGGCACACGGTGTCGTCGAAGTAGCCCTGCTCGGCCAGCGACACGAAGGAGTTGACCGTGCACGGGGCCTTCGCCCTGTCCAGCGTCATCACGACGTCGCCCGCGGTGAGGGAGACGGTGGCGGTGACCGTGCCCGACGCCGGCACGTTGGCCGTCTCCGGCGGATCGACGGCGCGCGCCGGGTCGCCGTCGGGCGGGTAGGCGCAGGTCACCGTGCCGGCGAGCGGGGCGCCGACGTTGGTGCTGTTCGCGTCGGCGCACCCCGCGAGGACGAGGGCCGACGCGGCGGCGAGGACGACGGAGAAGGTGGTCAGCGTGCGCACGCGCTCCACTCTGGCATAGATTGGCTGCATGGTCACGCTGAGCAAGATTTACACCCGCACGGGCGACAAGGGCACCACCCGGTTGGTCGACAACTCCGAGGTCCGTAAGACCGACCTGCGGGTCGAGGCGTACGGCCACGTCGACGAGTGCAACTCGGCCATCGGCGTGGCGCTGGCCCTCGGAGGGCTCCCGGCGCGCGTCGTCGAGATGCTCGGCCTGATCCAGAACGAGCTGTTCGACCTCGGCTCCGACATCGCGAACCCCCTCGACCCGGCCCCGAAGTGGGAGCCGCTGCGCATCGAGCAGCCCAGCATCGACCGCCTCGAGGCCTACTGCGACGAGCTCCAGGAGTCGCTCCCGGTGCTCCGCAGCTTCATCCTGCCCGGGGGAACCGCCTCGGGCGCCCAGCTCCACGTGGCCCGCACCATCGCCCGCCGCGCCGAGCGCGCCGCCTGGCGCTGCGCCGAGGAGCACGGCTTCGACGCCGTCGGCGGCGTGAATCCGCTGGCCATCACCTACCTCAACCGCCTCTCCGACCTGCTGTTCATCATGAGCCGCGCCGCCAACGGCACCGAACAGGAAGTCCTATGGATCCCCGGCACCGACCGGGAGAAGCCAACCGCTCGTTGAGCCAGTTGCGTCGACGTAGTCGGCGTCGAAGCGTCTGGCATCCGGTTCGAGGACTTGGCCCAGGTCCATAGAAGAAGTCACCAGCCTTTCGACACGCGCTGCGTCGCTTCGCTCCTTCGGCTCGGCTCAAGGAGCGTCACAGCGGCGAGTCGGCGCTGGTCGGGAGGTAGTGGCTCCCGGGGGGTGCCGATTCAAGCCAGCTCATCAGCGCCAGCACCTCTTCGCTCGCCATCGAGAGGGCGCTGGTGCGGCCGGAGACCCGGTCGCGCAGCGTCACGATCGTCGAGTCCTCGAACAGCGCTATTGCCTCCAGCCCTACGGGTGAGCGCTGATGCACATAGGAGGTCAGCGCCCGGGGGAAGATCATCTTGGGGCGCATGGTGAGGGAGAAGGAGCGAAACCACTCCAGGTTCTCGCCGCGGTAGCGCGCCACGCCGAGCACCCACCCTGCGCCGGCGGCGTCCTCCCGAAGGCGGTATGCGCAATCAAAAAGGCCGCCCTGGCCAGTAAGCCAGCGGCGGCGGAGGTAGAGCAGCGCGAAGGGCAGCATCGCGACGAAGACGCAGACGAGCGTCAGCACGACGATGTCCCACGGCATTCGCGGTTCCCCTCCCGTAATACGCGCTCAGGGCAGCCCCTAACGGGACCGCCCTGAGCGTCGTGGTTTCTACCTGGCCGCCTGCTTGGCCGCAGCCTCGCCGGCGCGGATCTGCGCCTTGAGGATGCGGAGCCGGTGCAGCTCCTGGTCGTCGGCCTGGCCTTGGTAGGCCTTGGTGGACAACCCGGCGGCCTCGCGATGCGCCTCCTCCAGGCCTACCTCGTGACCGAGAACCGCGGACTGCGACAGTACCGACACCCGGCCGTGGGCGACGGAGATGAAGCCGCCGTCGACGGCAATGCTCTCGCTGCGGCCGTCTGCGGTCACGATCTCCACCGCGCACGGGGCGAGCACCGCCATGACCGGCTCGTGGCCGGGCAGGATGCCGATGTCGCCGTCGACGGTGCGCGCAATGACGTTGATTGCCTCCCCCGACCAGACCTGCCGGTCGGCGGAGACCACCTCGACGCGAAGCGGATCACGAGCCATGAATCAGTTTTCCTTCTGGATCTTGGCCCACGCCGCCATCACGTCTTCCATGCCGCCGACGTTGAAGAACGCCTGCTCCGCGATGTGGTCGACCTCGCCGTTGCAGATCATCTTGAACGACTCGATGGTCTCGGCCAGCGGCACCGTGGAGCCCGGAATGTTGGTGAACTTCTCGGCCATGTAGGTGTTCTGCGACAGGAACTGCTGAATGCGGCGCGCGCGGTTGACGATGATC
>CAYVWO010000107.1:713-8041 GCA_964455495.1 uncultured Tessaracoccus sp. | reverse complement strand
ACACCGGAATGAAGACGTTCAGCTCTCAGGTGGATCGAGCACACGGCCCGCGGCAATAGCGTGCGGACCGGCCGCCTTGGGGCGATAGCATGCGACCACGCTCCTGGCGGCAATAGCGTGCGGACCGGCCGCCTTGGGGCGATAGCATGCGACCACGCTCCTGGCGGCAGAAGCGGATGTTCGGTGAGGGGCTACTGGCGGCAGGTGCTGCGTCTTCGTCTTCAGCCCTCTGGAGGCCACCTTCTTGGCGTTCTTTGGCGTGGGCATGCTGGTGCTCCTCGGCTGGTTCTTCGGTGCGCTCGCGCTTGCGCTGTCGGGTGCCACGGGGCGCTCCGGGGCCACCGTCTGGATCAGCACAGGGGTGGCGGTGGTCACCTACTTCGGCGCAACCCTCACCGCTGCGGCGGGCACGGCCGAATGGGCATGGTGGTCGCCGTGGCGGGCCTACCTGCACGGGCCGCCGCTCATGGAGGGCGCTGAGTGGTGGCAGCCGGTGTGGTTGACGGTGGGCGCCGTGGTGGCGTTGGCCGCTGGCCTGCCGCTGTTCCTGCGCCGCGATCTGGGGTGACACGCAGCGCCTGTATCCTCGAGGGGTGGCTCTGCAGGAGGTTTCGCTCGATGATCCGTTGTCGGGTCTTCGAGCCAGCAACCTCCTGATCGAGACGGAGGTGGGCCGGGCCATCGTGCGGCGCACGCGGCGCAAGAGCCTTCACAAGCTCGTCGCCCACCTGCCCGATGGCCGCCGCACCACGCTGACGGGCGTGCCGGAGGAACGCAGCCTGCGTCAGGCGGCGGCCTCGCTGACGGGGGCGCGCCCGCTGCGGGCCTTCCTGCTGCCCCCCGGGGGTGAAGTGGTGGCGAAGCTGAGGCCTGTTTCGACTGCCCTGCACTACCTGCCCTGGGTTGCGGGTGTGGGGTTGCTGTGGGCGGCCCTCACCAACCCGGGCCTCGGCACGCTACGCGTGGTGTTCCTGGCGCTGGGCATCACCATCGTCATCATCGCCCGAGACGCCTTCGCCAAGTCGCGGCGCTACCGCGACTGGGCGTTCGTCTCCAAGGCCGCGACGACCAAGGCCATCGACTACGTGCTGCCGGGCCTCCCCGAGGAGATCGAGGTCGACGATGTCAAGGTGGAGTACGGCCGGCTGCTGAGCGACATCGTCTACCGGATCGAGTGCCCGGCGCTGTTCGACCCGCACGAGCCCACGTCCAAGGAGTTCACGCTTGCGCTGCTGCAATGGGACAACAACGACGGTGTGGCGGGCCAAGACGAACGCCGGGAGCTCGCGCGCCGGGTGCGCGCCACCTTCGCCGCCGCGCGAGCCAACGCGGAGCGCATCGGCATGGATCATCTCCCCGCCGAGGCCCGAGACAGGGCAGGCACCGCGCTGAAGGCCGCCCGGCTCGCCACCGACGAGGCGGCCCCAGAGCCCGAGCGGCAGGCCGCGCTCGGCCGCGCCGTCGAGATCCTGGATCAGCTGGCCCTGTACTACCTGCCGACGGGGGCACAGGCCCGCCGCGCCATCACCGGCAGCGCGCCGCCCCAACTACCCGGGCGGCGCAACTGATGTTCTCCACATGGCAGCAGGTGCCCCTGAAGGCTTCGTGGGGGCGGGTCGAACCCGGCGCGGTGCTCCTCTTCACCGACGACGAGGCGGTGGTCGTCGACGCGCGCCGCAGCCCCCAGGAACGGAGCAAGGTGCGGCTGCGCATCCAACGCCCCAACGGGGAGCGCTTCGAGCGCGACGTCAAGAGCGGCGAGACCCTGCGCGCCCAGGCGAGAGCACTCCTCCCGCATGGCGAGTATCGCGCCATGGCGCTGCCGGCCGTCATCTGGCATGAGGACGCCCTGTTCTCGCCGCGCAACGTCGCGGCGCTGCTGGCCAGCGCCGTGGTCACCACCACCTTCGTGGTGATCGTGTCCCGCGGCTCCAACGCGTTCGCGTTCGTCTACTTGGCCTTCCTCATCGCAGGCGCCACCGCGATGGCCGTGCGCAAGCGCTGGAAGGGCGGGAAGCTCACCCTCATGGCGCCGGAGCGGTTGGGCCTGACCATGGCCACCGTCCACGACTATGCCTTGACCCGCGAGGCAGGCAAGCTCTGGGTGCCGCCCACCCCGGGCTCGGACCGACGCGGCCTGGCGGTGCGGCGGGTGGCGGCGATCCGCGACTCTTACCTCGCGCTGCGCGAGGACATCGCCTACCGGATCGAGTGCTCAGCCCTGTTCGACCCCAAAGTGCCTGCCACCGCCGTGTTCGAAGAGGCACTGGTCGCTTTCGAGGACGTCACCGACCTGACCCCGACTGACGAGGTCGACGCTCTCGCCACCGAAGTTGAGCTCGCCTTCAATGTGGCGCAGGCCAACGCCGAACGGATCGGATTGAGCCACCTTCCAGAAGACAAGCGCGCCGACGCCCGCCGCGCGGGCAAGGCCGCCCACTTGGCGGCGGGCGCAGCCACCGAGGGCGAGCGGCAGGCGTCGCTGGCGCAGGTCAAGCGCATCCTCGACTCGCTGGCGTTGTACTACCTGCCCACCATCCGCGAGAAGCCGGCGCTCGAGGCATGAGCATACTGAAGGCCTGTGGGGCACACTGGTTGGGGTGACGAACATACAGCCCGCAACCGACGCAAAGTCGGCCGAGTGGCTGCTGCAACCAGGTGCTGACTGGTGGCATCTCGTGCGCTACGGGCCGCCGGGGTTTGACGTCTATGTGCGCATCCCCGAAGGGGCCTGAAGCGCACACATCAGATCCTCGATCCCCGCGGCAACCGTGACGTCAACGATGGGTCGTGACGACCTCGATGGTGCAGCGTGGGCCGGTGGATCGTGCGAGGCGCCTGTCGCCGGTGAGCAAGGGCGCCTGGAGCGCTTCGGCGAGGGCAACGTAGGCGGCGTCGTAGATAGTGAGGTTGTCCCGCAGTTCCCAACACCGCACCAGCAGCGAGGTGTGCTCGACGCGCTGGAGCGGGAGCTCCTGCAGGTCGTCAAGAGCAAGCCCGACCCGGCGCGGGTCCAGGTGCCCGCCGCGGGCCAGGCCGCGCCACACCGAGGCCACTTCAAGGTCGATCAGTGCAGGTGCGGCGAGTTGTTCACCGCGCAGCCTGTCCCGCACTGCGTCACCGTCTCGGCCGTCGTCAAGCAGGGCGACAGCCAGAACGCTGGCGTCAACGACGAGCACGATCCACCCGCAAAGCGCTCACCGCGTCAGCCAGCGGCAGCGATCCGCCGGCGCGCCCGCCGGCCCGGGCCAACACCTCGTCCAGCGTCGGTTGGGCGGCTTCCGCGATCAGCTTCGAGCGCAGGTACTCCTGCAGTGACTGGTGTGCCGCGCTTGCCCGCTGTCGCAGCACAGCGTGCGTGTCGTCCGGCACGTCCTTGATCTGAATGTTCGGCATGGAGCCATTATGGCGCCACTCACGCCGTTATGGAAGCGCACGCTATTCGGCATTATGTGGGTGATCGACGTCAAGATCTTGCGCGAGACCAGCGGCAGTTGAGTGCTTTGGTGCGGCCGGGCACCCCTGGTGTCGGGATGCCCGGCCAGGGCGTCACCATGCGATGTCGGTGCGGTCGCGGTGGGCCTCATGCAGGCGATGGGCGAGTTCCTCGGCGGACAGCTCGTGCTTGGTCCCGTCACGGCCGTCAGTGGCCTGGACCATTCCTTCGGCAGCTTCGCGTTCGCCGATGACGACGATGATGCTGGCTCGCTGGCTGTGGGCGTCCCGGATTCGACTGCCGAGGCTTCCGTCTCGACGAACCTCCACCCTCACTCCGTGGCGGCGCAGAGCCTGGATCGCGGCGCTCGCCGCGTCGTCCTGTGCCTCGGAAACCGGCAGGACCACGGCCTGGACCGGCGCCAGCCACAGGGGCAGCCGGCCTTGGTAGCGCTCCACCAAGGAGGCGACGACGCGTTCCATCGCGCCGACGGTGCCGCGGTGGATCATCACGCAGCGCTGCTTCGAGCCGTCCTGGTCGATGTAGGTGAGGTCGAAGCGTTCGGGCTGGTTGAAGTCGAGCTGGACGGTGGCGATGGTCTCCTCATGGCCCCGACCGTCGCGGACTTGGAGGTCGAGCTTGGGCCCGTAGAAGGCGGCCTCACCCGCGGCCTCAACCAGTTCGAGGTGCTCATCACCCAATACCTCGTGGGCGGCGGTCCGCAGGGCGTCCTGGTTTCGTTCCCAGTCCTCGGCGGATCCGAGGTAGGAGTCGGAGTCGTCGCGCATGGACAGCCGGACGTAGTCGACCGGCAGCCCGAGGATGTGTTGGGCCTTGAGCGCGGAGCGGAGCGCTGCCGCGACTTCGTCCTGCACCTGGTCGGGTCGGCAGAAGACGTGGGTGTCGTCGAGGTTGATCTGGCGCACCCGTTGTAGCCCCGAGACAACCCCGGAGCGTTCCGCACGGAACATCGGGGCCAGCTCGTTGAGGCGGATCGGCAGGTCCCGGTAGGAGCGCTGATCGGAGGCGTAGACGAGCGCATGGTGTGGACAGTTGGCGGGGCGGAGCACGACCTCATCGTCACCGAGTTTCATGGGCGGGAACATGTCCTTGCTGAACTTGGCCCAGTGTCCGGAGCGCTCGAACAGGGCTCGTTTGCCCAGGACAGGGGTGCGGACGTCGAGGCATCCGTCGTCGTGGGCGATGTCCTTGGCGAGGCGTTCGAGTTCGTCGCGGATCGCGGCGCCTGCGGGCAGCCACAGTGGGAGCCCGGACCCGGCGAGTGGGTCGGAGGCGAAGACGTGCAGGGCGCGGTTGAGCTCGCGGTGGTCGAGCAGGTCGTCGTGTTGGTTCATGGTCATTCCTCTGGTCGTGGCCGTGGAGTGGTCGCACGGCCTGGGAATGACGAAGGCCCCGGATCACTCCGGGGCCTGGTGGATGGTGCGTTGTGTCAGGACAACGCGTCGGCGCCGGAGGAGTCCGGCGTCGTGGTGACCTGACAGATACGCATGACGCAACCGTATGTCGTAGACGACCCCACAGCAACATCTGCCTCTCGGCATTATGTGGGTGATCGACGTCAGGACCTTGCGCGAGACCAGCGGCAGATCCGGACGGCCGCGCGCGTCATGACGTGTGGCAAGGTGAAGCAACGGCCCGGGAAAGCAAGGGAGTGTGGGGTGACGACGAGGACTGTCGAGAATCACGTCAACGTCCCGGCTGCCGCGTCCGATGTGTGGGATCGAGCCGTGAATCCGGACGGCATCAACTTCGAGATGCGGCCCTGGATGACGATGAGCATGCCACCCGGAGCGGCCGGGCTGTCAGTCGAGGACATCCCCCCTTGGACAACCCGTCGGCCGCGCCTGGCTCCGGCTGTTCGGCCTCATCCCTTTCGACTTCGACCGCCTGACTATTGTCGAGCTCGAGTCGGGCCGGCGGTTCCTGGAGCGGTCCACGATGTTGAGCATGCGGTGTTGGGAGCACGAGCGGACGTTGACGCCGGTCGCAGGAGGTACGCGGGTGCACGACCGCGTGACCTTTCGGCCGCGCCTGCCGATCCCGGGCCTCGCCGCCCTCTTGGAGCGCGTGGTAGATGCCTTCTTCAGGCATCGACACCGCCGGTTGCAGGAGTACTTCGGCAAGTGACCATCGAGGGGGTCGCGACGCACGCGAAGCGGCAGATCCGGACGTTCGGGAGTCCCCCCGGCCAACCCGCCCGGAGCCCAGCGAGCGTGCCGTCGTGTCAGTCGGATGCCCGCAGCAGCGCCTACACCTTCGGAAGTCCGTGTGACCAATCGGCATCGAGGAGTTGGTTGATCAGAGCTACGTACTGCGCCCGATCGAAAGCCAGATCCCGATCCCCAGGCCAGTCCTGCCCGGGATCATAAGGCGCGTACGGCTTGTGGGTGACCTGCCATCCGATGTCGCTCCAAAGGACACTCTCTGCAGTCACGTCGATCCAGGTGCTGAGCGCTCCGCAATCGAGGTCCCCGCAATAGCAATAGAGCAGGCCCACCCGACCGTCCTCGAATGCCGTACCTGCAGGAGCACAAGGCGTGCCACGCAGGTGCAGGAACCGATCGAGCCTCGTCCGGTGGAATCGGGGCTCGAACATCGGAGGCGCGATGGCGTCTCCCCGAAGTCGGAGCAGGTTCTCGGTCCGCATGTGCTCGTCCTCGGCATCCCGGGCCTGAAGCATCGTGACGACCCTGTCATCGGCACTGGGCGAGTACAGGCGACGCAACGGCACCCCGTCCACCGTCCACTCCAACCACGGGTACGTCGGCTCCAGCAGACCGGACTCAACTCCACGAGAGTCAAGCTGCGCCACCCGCACGCCCAAGGTGCTCATGGCCAAACGATATGCCTACGCGGACAACAGCACAGTCTGGGACCCGCCTGTCTGGACGCCTCGAGGACTCCCCGGATGACGGCGACAAAGTAACCCACGACGCGGCAGATCCGGATGGCCGCAGGGCACGCTATCTGCGGCTACCAGGTCATCCGGGATGGCGCGGCCCTACTCGTCCGCCGATCTTGCCGTGGAGATCGCGTCCAGGTCGCGCGCGGCATAGCGGTGATGCTCCCACTCCTCCTCCAGGATGGTCCGAAGACATGAGAGGACCGTCTCTTCGTAGTCTGGTGCGTGGGGATTCTTCCGAGGCTGAGCCAGGACCTCCGGAGTGGCAGCGGCGAGGAACTCGCGGACCATCATCTGCCGGTCGCCGCGGGCCTCCATGACCTCCGCCAACGAGGGCGCCTGAGCGGAGAACACGTCGCCGTCGTAGGCGTCGCTGTCGTTGTCGTCGTTGGGCAGGCCCGCCGGGTGGTACGGCTGCGCTTGCCCGAGGATGGCCCTGCCGAGCCAGGTGTCGGTTGCCATCACGAGGTGGCGAAGCGTCTGGGCCAACGACCACTCGCCGTCGATGGAGACGTCGATGGTGCCGGCAGGCATCGCCGTGGCGCGGACGAGGGTCACCGCCCAGGTCCGTTCGAGAGCTGCCCACGCGGCGCGCAGGCCTTCGGGGTCCTCGGCCGTGCGCAGCTCCCGCCCTGGGAAGCGCCGGTTCAGCTCGGCGTCGACCAAGGGCACAACGTTGACACCGTTAACCAGGAGGTTGCTGTCGCCCTCCAGCAGCCAGGGGGAGTCGATCTCCATTCCGGCGACATCGCTTCCACGGACGACGACGTCTCCCAGGTCGCAGCCCACGAATCGCGATCCCCGCAGACTCCTGCTCTCAAAGATCCTGTCCCGTAGGACCTCCTGTTCGCTGGCGCTCATAGGACAAATCTGCCACAGGGCGCCGACGGAACAACGCGGACCGCATCATGTATGTCGGCGAGCGTAGGCCGTCCTCCACGCGGCATGTGCGGACGTGCGGCGTGTTGT
>CAYVWO010000107.1:0-703 GCA_964455495.1 uncultured Tessaracoccus sp. | reverse complement strand
GGAAGCAGCCGGCAGGCTTGCCTCGCAGACCGCCAGGTGAGCGAGCTCCTGCTAGCTGCCGGGTGACAGTTCACGACGGGCCATGGCCACCCCGTGGGCGGTATCGGTCATGTCCACGACGACTCGAGGCCCGTCGCGTTCTTCGTCCCACGGCACATAGTCGCGGCCAGTCACCTCAGCCCACGTCGGAACGCTCTGGCCAGGTAGGTCGGGGCGCCTCGCCTCAACACGACGACGATGCTCGGCTCGGTCGGGGACCACGCACTCGAACACCACAAGCGTGGAGGCCGACCGCGCGGCCAGGTCGCCCCAGAGCCGGCGCGTCTCCGGGAGGGGATTGACGAGGTCGACCACGACATCGGTACCGAGTGCCAGATTCGAGGCAGCGACTTCGTGCACGACCTGGTATCCCAGTGGGCCGACATCGATACCAGCGAGAATCAGAGGCGTCTCGATGACATCCACGCGCAGAAAGGCCGCGGACAGCTCTTCAGCAAGCACCGAGCCGAGGGTCGTCTTGCCGCACCCCGGCAGACCACACACGACGATGATCCGAGCCACCCCGCCAGCGTAGACGCCGCCGAATGTCACCATAGCCGCGTCGACACACCTGGCGACGGCCCAGCCAGCGGCATGACCGGATGTTCGCCCCGCGCCATGAGAGGCGGGAGTTGGGTCCGTCTCGCATTGGTGTCCATCGGAG
>CAYVWO010000106.1:3844-8064 GCA_964455495.1 uncultured Tessaracoccus sp. | reverse complement strand
CGACCCGGCCGTCCACGAGGCGCTTGCGAAGTGGGCGGCCGCCGACCTGCGCAGCCTCAACGCGCACATCGAGGTGCTGCTGCGCGACGCGCTGAGGAGGTCAGGCCGCGACGTGAAGGCCAAGCCCCTCCGCCGCCCGGGCAGACCGCCTCGGGAATAGCGCCGACTATGCGGCCAGCCCTGCGCCTATTTCGCACGGCTGGCTGTATAGCCAGCATTGTGCGCGGGCCGTGCTGTGCCTCCCACACGGAGCCCCGAAAAGGTAGCGTAGGAACGCCCGAAAAGGTAGCGTAGGAATGCCCGAAAAGGTAGCGTAGTGTTCATGGGATACCTTGCGCGGACGATCGACGTGGAGCTCGACGAACTGCTTCCCCTCGCACCCGCGATCGCATTGGATGGGCCGAAGGGCGTGGGGAAGACGGGCACCGCTCAGCGCCGGGCCGCCGCGACGTGGTTCCTAGACGACCCGGCGCAGCGCGAGATCGCTCGTGCCGACTTCGCTCTCGCGTCGCTTCCGCCTGGCACCGTGCTGCTGGATGAGTGGCAGAAGCTGCCTCAGGTGTGGGACTCGGTGCGACGCCAGGTCGACGCGGGCGCGTCGCCGGGAAGGTTCCTCCTGACGGGGTCCGCGACGCCCGTCGACGCGGGTGGGACACACAGTGGGGCCGGGCGGATACTCTCGCTGCGGATGCGGCCGATGGGGCTGCATGAGCGCGGCCTCGTGACTCCGTCGGTCTCACTGGCCGCGCTTCTCTCAGGCATGCAAGATGAAGTGAGCGGAGCGGCGTCGTTTGCGCTGCGCGACTACGCCGAGGCCATCGTGGGCAGCGGGTTCCCCGGGATCCTTGGCGCAGCGCCCCGGCTCAGGAACGGGTTGCTCAACGCCTACCTGCAGCGCGTCATCGATCGAGACCTTCCCGAGCAGGGCTATGAGGTGCGGCGGCCGGAGACGCTCAGGCGATGGCTCGCGGCGTACGGGGCGGCGTCGTCGACGACCACGGCCTACTCGCGGCTGCTCGATGCGACGACGGCGGGCGACGGTGCGCAGCCGGCAAAGACGACGACCATTGCCTATCGCGATCACCTGACCCAGCTGTGGCTGCTGGACCCGGTGCCTGGGTGGACCCCTGCCAACAGTGCGATCAGTAATCTCCAGCAGGCGCCGAAGCACCAGCTCGCCGACCCGGCCTTGGCCGCACGGCTCCTGCAGATCACGGCGAGCGCTCTTCTCGGGCCGGGAGGAGCCCACATGATGGGGCCGTTGTTCGAGTCGCTTGTCACCTTGGGCGTGAGGGTTGCGGCTCAGGCGGCCGAGGCGAGGGTCAGCCACCTTCGGCTGCACGGCGGGGATCGCGAGGTGGACCTGATCGTGGAAGGGGCTGAGGGTCAGATCCTCGGGATCGAGGTCAAGCTGGCCCCCGCGGTGACCGACTCCGACGTGAGGCATCTGCTCTGGCTCCGGGACCAGTTGCCAGGCCGAGTCGTCGACCTTGTGGTCGTGACGACCGGCTCGACGGCGTACAGACGCCCCGACGGGGTCGCCGTCGTCCCCCTGGCGCTCCTCGGCGCCTGACTGCGACCTTCGGGGGCCAACCCTGGCGTCGTGCCGCGACCCGAACGTGATCAGTTCCTGTTGAGGCCAAACCCCCGCGTCATCAACGCGCGCTTGTAGTGGGCCTCTGCGCCGTCCACCTCGGACGAGGAAGTGCTTGAGCCGAACACGCGCAGGATGCTGTAGACGAAGTGCGGAGAGTGATCGGTTGTCGGGCTCGGCCCGCCCACGATGTGACTGCTCGCGCGGGCCAGGTCCCGATGACGAGCACGTCGTCCAGGCAGATCCGCGGTTGGTGCTCGGCGCCAAGGCTCGCGACCACATGCCCAAGCGTGAGGAGCGAGGGGGAACCCGGTCGGGTTCGACTAGTCGGAATGGAGGCGGTCTGGCGGGAGGCCTGCTCTCGTTCGCGCGTGCTCCTGCTCAGCGATCGGGAGGCAACCGGGAAAGCAGTTCGTCGATGAACGTGGGAATGAGTGGGACAGCCTGCGCACGGGCGTGGTCGGCGGCTCGTCCGATCGAATGCGCGGACATGACGTCGACGGGACAGTCGAGAAGCTCTGCGAGCTCTAGCTCGATCGTTGCCAGATCGAGGAGGGTCGCGCCGGGACGGAACTCGACAAGGAGGTCGATGTCAGAGTGCGGCCCGGCGTCGCCCCTCGCCACCGATCCGAAGACCCGCACGCCCTCGGTCCCGCTGTGCCGAGCGACGATATCTCGGATCGCGGGCGCGAATCGGCGCAGGTCATCGAGTGATGTCGGATGACTCGCGACGGCGGGTGTGCTCATGCCTTGAGGATACCCGGCAACCAGTGGCCCGTCGGGCCCAACCGCGCGCATAACGCTGGCTATATAGCCAGCCGTGCGTAATAGGCGCAGGCCTGGCTGTATAGCCAGCATTGTGCGGATCAGCCGAGCGGCTTCTCCGCGACGAGGAGGATGTTGGTCCAGGACCAGTCGTCGGGGACCAGGCCGGCGTCGGTCTCGCGGAAGACCTCGGCGGCGGGGGAGAAGCGGTTGTCGATCAGCCACGGGTTGCGGATCGGCCGCGTCTTGTCCGTGCAGACGAAGCCGGTGTCCTCGAGCAGCCGAACCCACTCGCCGGGGGTGAAGAAGCAGAACTTCTCGTGCGCCTCGGAGCGCCAGGAGTCGACGTAGTCCTTCTTCGCCAGGAACTCGTACAGGTCGCCGCGGGTCAGGCGGAGGTGCTCCTCGCCTGGCTCAAGGAGAGTGGTGGGGACGGTTTCGAAGGCGACTCCGTCGCCCTCATCGTGGCGGAAGTCGTGCGCGAAGCGGCCGAAGCGCGCGCGGGACGACAGTCCCTTCAGCTCGCCGGCGGCCGCTCCGTCGGAGGTGGTGAGGCGCGCCAGGACAGGCTCGTCGCGGCCGTCCGGGCCGACGACGTCGTAGTTGATCCACACGCCGCCGGGGCGGAGCATGTCGTGGACGCGGGCGCAGAACTCCAGCAGCGCGTCGCGGCCGAGGTACGACTCGATCTCGTGCGTCAGCGCCATGGTGATGACGGTGTCGAGCGAGTTCGGCTCGAACAGCTGCGTGGTCATGATGTTGCGCTGGTGGAAGAAGACGTTGGCGTCGCCGAACTCGCCGTTGGTCTTGCGCTGCTGGCAGACCTCGTACAGGGGCCGGGCCACCTCGACGCCGTAGAAGTCCGACTCGAACAGCTCCGGGCGCTCGCTCAGCAGCTTGATCGTCTGGCCGGTGGCGCAACCGACGTCGACGATCCGGCCCGGGCGCACGGCGTCGGCGAACTCGCTCACCTTGCGCCAGGCGTTGTTCTCGAACGCGGCTCGATAGGTGGCGTAGTCCCTTGTCGCGGTGATGTCGCCGTCGTCGGTGTCGACGAGCGGGTCGGCGTGGATCTGCTGCGCGGCGTCGGCCAGCCCGTAGCGGAGGTAGTGCTCGCGCGCGACGGGGTGGAGCCGGGCCGCGATCCACTCGTCGTCGGCCCATCCACTTCCCGCCGCGATGATCGCCTCCACCACGTCCCACGGGCGGGCCTCGTCGGTGCCCAGCTCGACGGGGTCGATGGCGAAGCCGAGGCGTTCGTAGTCCGCGATCACTGCGGGCGTCGAGCAGGCGACGACGGTGTTGTCCGGCGTCATCGTCACGCGCCCGCCGGTCTGGGTGCGGACCTCCTCGACGACGTAGTGCGCGAAGTCGGGCTTCGGCCGGCGGTTGGCGATCAGGAAGGTGAGGGACGGCAACGCCTCGCACGCCACGACCGCCTCGACGAGCCCGAGCCGACGCGGCCCGGGGATCGGGTTGCGCTGCGTCCCGCCGTGGTCCGCGCTGGTGATCGCCCAGACCACCTCCGCGCCGGGATTCGCCTCCACCAGCGCAGCGAGGTGCGCGGCCTGGAACCGCGTGGCGAGGTGATGCCGGCCGGGAAACAGGATGTAGCGCACCCGGGGAGACTACCTGCCCTCCCCGGACCCAGTCGCGTGCACAAATCTCTGTATGCGTCGACGTAGGCCCATATAGGCCTTCCCTCGCGCATGCAGAGATCTGTGCACGGGAGACCATAGAATCCGGCGCATGAGTGCTCAGGGGTCGGTCGTCGTCGAGCGGCTGCGCGAGTTCGGCGGGACGATCTTCGCCGAGATGACGGAGCTGGCCCTGCGGCACGGCGCCGTGAACCTCGGGCAGG
>CAYVWO010000106.1:0-3834 GCA_964455495.1 uncultured Tessaracoccus sp. | reverse complement strand
CCGGCGATGAAGCTAGCCTGATGCTGGACATACAGGCCATGCGCGACAGCCTGCACCGCATCGTGCAGCGGGTGCGCAGCGGCACAGAGCACATCGCCAGCGCCTCGCAACAGATCGCGGCGGGCAACAACCAGTACCCGCCGGGACGTGGGATCGCCGACCTGCGCGCGGCCATCGCCGAGGACCGCGCCACCCGCTGCGGCCAGCACTTCGACCCCGCGACGGAGGTGCTGGTCACCGTCGGCGCCACCGAGGCGATCGCGGCCGCCATCCTCGGGCTGGTCGAGCCCGGCCGCGAGGTCGTCCTGATCGAGCCGTACTACGACTCCTACGCCGCCGCCGTCGCGCTGGCCGGGGCGACGCGCGTGTCGGTTCCCCTGGTCCGCGACGGCCGACGGTTCGTCCTCGACATCGACGCCCTCCGCGCCGCCGTCGGCCCGAAGACCGCGATGATCGTCGTCAACTCGCCGCACAACCCCACGGGCACGATCCTCACCGACGCCGAACTGCGCGCCGTCGCGGAGGTGGCCGTCGAGCGCGACCTGCTCGTCCTCTCCGACGAGGTCTACGAGCGGCTCACGTTCGACGCGCCGCACACGCCGCTGGCGTCGCTGCCGGGCATGGCCGAGCGCACCGTCACCGTCTCCAGCGCGGCGAAGACGTTCAACGTGACCGGGTGGAAGGTCGGTTGGGCGTTGGCGCCGAAGCCCCTGCTCGACGGCGTGCTTGCCGCCAAGCAGTTCCTCACCTACGTCGGCGGGGCGCCGTTCCAGCCCGCCGTCGCGCACGCGCTGCGCCACGAGCAGGCCTGGGTCGAGAATCTTCGGGCCTCGCTCCAAGCCAAGCGCGACCGCCTGTCCTCGGCGCTCGACGGCGCGGGCCTCGCCCCGTTCGCCTCCGAGTCCACCTACTTCGTGTGCGCGGATGTCGCCGGCCTCGGGGCCGACGATGCCCTCCGCTTCTGCCGCGGCCTTCCCGCCTCCCGAGGCGTCGTCGGGATCCCCGTCTCCGTCTTCACGGACCACCCCGAGAGCTGGCGCACCATCGTGCGGTTCGCGTTCTGCAAGACCGACGCCGTCCTCGACGAAGGCATCCGCCGACTCACCGACGGCTGAGGCGGTCAGTAGCGGGCGTTGCGGAGCACCGGGAGTTGCTCGCGGACGCGGTCGACGTCGTCGGGGTCGATGTCCACGAAGGCGAGCTCCGGGGCCTCGCCGAGCTCGAGAAGGACGGTGCCCGTCGGGTCGACGACCATCGAGTGGCCGACGCCGGTCGGCAGGCCCGGCTCGTCGACGTCGCCTACGGCGGCCTGGCCGATGGCGATGATGAAGCACGTCGAGTCCATCGCCCGGGCGATCGCCGCCGAGCGCCACTGGTGCACCTTCTGCGGCCCGGGCGCCCAGGAGGCGGCAACGAGGATGGCGTGCGCGCCCGAGCGGCCGAGCGCCGTGTACAGGCCGGGGAAGCGGACGTCGTAGCAGACGGTGAGGCCGACGCCGTGGCGCCCGGCGCGGACGACGACGGGCTCGCGGCCAGGCGCGATGTGCCGCGACTCGGTGTAGCCCAGCGCGTCGAAGAGGTGGATCTTGTCGTAGCGCCCCTCCGTATGCCCCGTGACCAGCACGGTGTTGTGGACGCGCCCGTCTGAGGACGTGGTGAACATGCCGACGGCGATGCTGATGCCCAGCTCGCGCGCAGTCTCCCGCACCGATGTGGCCCACGGCCCGTCGAAAGGCTCCGCGACCTCGCGGGACGGCCGGGCGAAGGAGCACATCGTCGCCTCGGGAAACACGACGACGGCGGCGCCGCCCTCCGCGGCGCGCCGGGCCTGGTCGCGGATCAGGTCGAGGTTCGCGGCCGGGTCGGTCGTGGCCGCCACTTGGGCGAGGGCGATGCGCATGGCGGAACTCTGGCGCTTTTTGGCGCGGTTATCAAGGGCCACCGCCCCACGAACCGGGTGCCAGTACCTTTCGGCACGGGCGCTCGCTTCGCTCGCGGCCCGGCTCAAGGAGCGTTACCAGCGGTTGTGGACGTCCTCGCCGAAGCCGACGATGTCCTCGAACGCGACGACCTCGGTTCCGGTGTCGAAGGTGCCGACCCAGTTGCCGAACACCTGGTCGGTCCGGGAGGCGAGCACGCCGAAGTTCGTCTCGGAGCGCTTGTTGTGGAACGGGACGAGCGTCGCATCCAGGCCGCCGCCGACGACGCGCCAGGGGCGGCGCCAATCGGCCAGGTCGTAGCTCCACTCGACCGGCGCGCTGACCTTGTGTAGACGGCCGTCTAATAACACGGAGTTCTCGGTCGAGCCCGTGCCGTCGGTCCACCGCGCGCCGACCTGAAGGCCGAACACGCGCCCGTCCGGCAGCCGGCCCGAGCCCGCGCCCCAGTTCCAGACGACGTCGCGCGGCCAGCGGCCCCGGCCGTGGTCGAGCACCGCCCAGGACTCGCCCTCGGGCACCTCGTGGATCACGCCGTCGACGGTGACCGTCCCGACGGCTGGGCGCGCCACGTCCTTGACCGTGTACTGGAACCGGGTGGCGCTCCACGGAACGACGACCGCCAGGCGCTCGTGGCCCGGCGGTCGCAGCGCCATGACGTCGAAGCCCGCGCCGGGAAGGTCGGCGCGCAGCCGCGTTCCGCCCGGTGCCTCGTCGATGGTGATCCGCAGCCCGTTGACCCGTGCGGTCGCGACGCCGTCGGTCGAACGCGCCCTCGGCCAGCCCGCGGCCCGCAGGGCCCGGCCCCCCTCCAGGTTCGCGGGCAGCCGCACGCCGCGCCCGCCCGCGCCGATCCCGGTGTGGCCGAGGCTGCGCCCGGTGGCCCGCTCGTAGATCCACACCTCGTTCACGCTGGCGAAGTCCAACGACGACACGGTGAGGGCCAGGACGTGGGTGGGCGTGATGACGTTCCAGTACTCCCAGCGCTTGTTGCGGCCCCAGGACTTCGCGCCGTCGATGCCGGAGGTGTCGACGATCGCGTCGCGCGCCCAGCCATGCGCGGCGGGGTTGAGGCGGCCGTCTGCACCGACCAGCGCGACGGGAGCGGTGAGCTCCCGCTCGACGACCCGGGTGCGTTCCGTGAATGCCGCCCGCAGCCGCTCGTTGGCCGCACGCACCCGGTCCGCGGGCAGTTTCACGACCCTGCGGTCGTAGGTGACGAGGCCGTTCACCTCGTCCTCGACGTCGCTGAGCTGCGTGTAGACCAGGGCCGAGAGGCCCTCTCGGATCGACGGCGCGATCTGCTCGTCTGCGAGCCTCTCGAACGCGGTGCTCAGCGCCGCGGCGTCGTCGTAGCTTCGATAGGCGCCGAAGATGTCCTGGCCCCACAGGTGCCCGGGGACGGCGAGGCCGTAGCCGCCGTACTCGGTCAGCGCCGCGACACGCCCGTCGTGGCGCCACGAGGACCCCCTGACGCGCTGGAAGTAGATGTGGCGCGACTCCAGGTCGCCCGCGCCCTGGTCGTGCCAGCCAGAGGCGTGGTCGATCGCGCGCGTCGGGTCGAGCGCGCGGACCTCCTTCGCGACGGCCGCGGCGTCGAACTGGCCCCAGCCCTCGTTGAACGGCACCCACAGCGAGACGCTCGGCACGCTGCGGAGGAGCTCGATCATCTCCCGGTTCTCTGCGCGGCTCGACTCGCGGCCCTCGGTGTCGCCGCGGCCGAACCAGCGGTAGCGGCGGTCGCTGATCCGCGGCGAGGTGATCGCCGGCGCGGTGACCACGGGGTCGCTGTAGTGCGTGCCGCCGTTGACGTGGTCCTGCCACACCAGCATCCCCAGCCGGTCGCAGTGGTGGTACCACCTCAGCGGCTCCACCTTGATGTGCTTGCGGAGCATGT
>CAYVWO010000105.1:0-8178 GCA_964455495.1 uncultured Tessaracoccus sp. | reverse complement strand
GACGCTCGCCCGCGCGGCACTCCGGGCGGGGCCGACCGCGGCGAGGATGCCCGCGAGGGCGGCGCCCACGACGAACAGCCCGAGCAGCGCCCAGGGCACGCGCACCAGGTCGACGCCGACGTCGCGGAGCAGCGCCGCCAACGAGTAGCCGAGCGCGAGGCCGAGAAGGACGCCGAGCGCGGCTCCGAGGAGCGCGACGATCGTCGCCTCCAGCGTGACCATCCGTCGCAGCTGCGGCCGGGTCAGGCCGACGGCGCGCAGCAGCCCGACCTCCCGCGCCCGCTCCATCACCGACAGCCCCAACGTGTTGACGATGCCGAGCACCGAGATGACGATGGCCAGCGCGAGCAGCGCGTAGATGGCGCCGAAGAGCTGCTCGAACTGGGCGACCCGCGCCTGGGCGAACTCCTCGACGTCGGAGACGGCCACCGTCGGGATCTCCGCGACGGCCGCCCGCAGCTGGGCGCGCACGGCCTCCCGGTCGGCGTCGTCGTCGAGAAAGACGGTGAGACCCTGGATGCGGGATGAGTCGGTCACCTTCGCGAACGACTCCGGGGTGACGACGACGTCGCCGAGCCCGGGCGTCGCGCCGCCGTCGTGCACGCCGGTGATCAGCACGCTGGCGACGCCGGTGGGCCCGGTGAGCTCGAGCACGCGACCGATGCCCAGACCCTGCGCGTGAGCGAAGTCCGACGACACGAGCGCGGGCTCGGCGTCACCGTCGGCGTGCAGCGAGCCTGCCACGACGCGCAGGCTGCTCGCCCGCTCGATGGCCTCCGCGGACGCCCCGCCCAGCTCGATGTCCGCGGTGCCGACGCGCGCGGGGCCGCGGAAAAACGGGTAGGCGGCGGCCACGCCGTCGATCCGGGAGGCGGCGGCGGCCACGCGGGCGTCGAAGGGCTCGTAACCGACGGGCGCGATCACGAAGTCCCCGCGCTGGTCCGCGGTGAGGCGGCGCTCGACCGAGGCCGTGGTGCTGGCGGCCACGATGGCGACGGTGGTGACGAGCGCCACGCCGATCATCAGGGTCGCGGCGGTCGCGGCCGTCCGGCGGGGCTGGCGCACGGAGTTGACCTCCGCGAGCCTTCCGACCTCGCCGAACAGGCGCCGGAACACCCGCCCGCACGCCCAGACCAGCGGCCTGCCGATCGCCGCCGTGGCGAGCACGAGGCCGGCGAGCAGCAGCACCGCGCCGATGCCGAGCCACACGAACGGCGCGTCGATGGGCAGCAGCACCGCGCAGATCACCGCGGCCGTGCCGAGCTCCATCAGGGCGATGCCCACGTACTGGGTGACGCCTTGGCGCTCCGGCCCCTTGTCGACCGAGGCGAGCGCCTCGGCGGGGCGCGTCGCGGAGGCGCGGCGGGCGGGCCAGAGGGCGGCGAGCAGCGTGATCACCACGCCGACGCCGTAGCCCGCGGCGACCGCCTTCCAGCTGAAGCGCGGGGTCACCGGGCCGAGGTCGAGGCCGAACGCGCGCATCCCGCCGAGGATCCCCCACGCGAGGCCGTAGCCGACGAGGAGGCCGACGGTGGCGCCGATCAGGCCGACGACGAGAGCCTCGCCAAGCACCGCCGTGAGCACCTGGCGCCGCGTGGCGCCGACGGCGCGAAGGAGCGCCAGCTCGCGGGCGCGCTGCGCGATGAGGATCGAGAACGTGTTGAGGATCAACAGCGAGGCGACCATCAGCGCGATCCCCGCGAAGACCAGCAGGAGGATGTTGACGAAGCCCAGGCCGACGTCGAGCTGGTCCGCCGTCCGGTCGGCGAGGGCCTCCGCGGTGGTGGCCTCGAACCCGGCCGGGAGGACGCGCGCGACGGCGGCGGCCACGTCGTCGGGAGACGCGCCGTCGGCGGCCTGCAGCCACATGCCGGTGTAGCCGACCGCGCCCTTGATCGCGACGGCGCGGGCCTCATCGAGCGTGAGGAACAGGTAGCTGGAGCCCGCCGTCGCGCCCGCGCCGTAGGTGCCCGTGCCGACCAGCCGGTAGGTGCGGATGCCGTCGAGCGGGGTGGAGACGCGGACGTCGTCGCCGATGGCGTAGCCGCCGCGCTCGACGGTGGCGGGGTCGATGGCGACCTCGTCGTCGACCTGCGGGGCGCGCCCCTCGACGATGCGCGGCCCGGTCAGGCCGCCCGCCGCCGGGGTGTCGTGCCAGTTGGTCGCCACGCCCGGGGTGCCCGGGAAGGCGAGCAGCGACCCGTCCTTGGCAAGGGGAAACACGCTGTAGCTCGAGACGATCCCCGTCGCCCGCCCGACACCGGGAACGGCCGCCACGGCGTCGGCGTCGTCCTGGCCGAGCAGCCGCGGGGTGGCAAGCGACTCGATCCCCGCACCCTCCGCGATCACGTTGACGTCGCCGAAGGAGCCCTTCAGCAGCGAGTCGAAGCCGTCGCGCAGCATGGCCGTGAACATCAGCGACCCGGCGACGAAGGCGACGCCAAGCACAATCGCCAACGCGCTCAGCGAGAGGCGGACCTTGCGTGCCCAAAGGGACTTGGCTGTGGCGCGGAGCATGGGTCAGTCCAAGAGCGCGCGGCGCGCGAGCGACCGCTCGGCGGTCGTCTCGATGTCGTCGAGCCAGTCGTCGCGGCGCTCGGGGACCGACCCGCCGTCGCGGAAGATGCCCTCAGGCTCCGGGTCAGGCGTGAACGGCGACGGATACAGCCTGGCCATCGCGCGGAGCAGGTCGGCGTGCGAGGGCCCGCGGAGCTCGTCGACGATGCGGCCGTCGGAGAGGAAGACGGTGCGGTCCGCGTAGCTCGCCGCGTGCGCGTCGTGGGTCACCATCACCACCGTCTGGTTGAACTCGTTGACGCTGCGGCGCAGGAAGGTGAGGACCTCCGCGGCCGAGGCGGAGTCGAGGTTGCCGGTTGGCTCGTCGCCGAAGACGATGTCCGGACGGTTCATCAGCGCCCGGGCGCACGCGACGCGCTGCTGCTGCCCGCCGGACAGCTCCGACGGCTTGTGCGTCAGCCGGTCGCGGAGGCCGAGGACGTCGACGATGCGGCCGAACCACTCCTCGTCGACGGCCTTGCCCGCGATCGACAGCGGAAGGACGATGTTCTCGCGGGCCGTCAGGGTTGGGACGAGGTTGAAGGCTTGGAACACGAACCCGACGCGCTCGCGACGGAGCTTCGTCAGGGGCGTGTCGGCGAGGGAACCGACGGCGGTGTCGCCGATCCAGACCTCGCCGGCCGTCGGGGTGTCGAGCGCGGCCATCAGGTGCATGAGGGTCGACTTGCCGGAGCCGGACGGCCCCATGATCGCGGTGAACTCGCCCTGGAAGACCTCGAAGTCGACGCCGTCGAGCGCCGTCACGACGGCGTCGCCGGAGCCATAGGTCTTGGTGAGGCCCTTGGCCCGAGCTGCGACGGTCACGCGCCCAACCGTAGCAGCGGGCGTTTCCCGGGCGTGTTTCCCACAAGCGTGACTTTGAAGGTCTTTAAGTTAGATGTCTTCTAGAACTAGTAGTAGGCCCTGTTGATGCCGTGGATAACCGACGTCGTCCCTTGTCACAACCGATTTGTGGTTGTTGACGAGGTGTGGACGAACCGGGAACTACACGTGGAGGATCTGTGGACGGCTCTCAGGTCAGAAGTTGTCCACAACCTCGTCCACAGGGGTGTGCGGGGAGATATCCCCAGCAGTTCAGGACTGCTTGATCTGGTTCGTGAGTTCCGTGACCTGCGTGTACAGGGCCCGGTCGACGCCGATCTTCTCGCTGATCTTGCGGACGGCGTGGATCACCGTCGAGTGGTCGCGGCCGCCGAACTTCGCGCCGATCTTCGGAAGCGACAGGTCCGTCAGCTCGCGGCACAGGTACATGGCGATCTGCCGGGCGGACGCGATGCTGGCGACGCGGCTGGAGCCGGTCAGGTCGTCGTGCGAGATCCCGAAGTAGCGCGCCGAGAACTCCATGATGGTCTCGGCGTCGACCGGGGCGGCGTCCTGCGGCATGAGGTCGTTCAGGACCTCCTCCGCGAGCGCGACCGTCATCTCCTGCTGGTTGAGGCTGGCGAGCGCGGCGACGCGGGTGAGCGCGCCCTCCAACTCGCGGATGTTGGTGGGGATGCGCGACGCGATCAGCTCGAGCACCTCGGAACCCGCGGTGAGGCGCTGCGATGCCACCTTCTTCCGGAGGATCGCGATGCGCGTCTCGAGGTCCGGAGGCTGGATGTCGGTCATGAGTCCCCATTCGAAGCGGGAGCGGAGCCGCGGTTCAAGCGCCTCAAGCAGCTTCGGCGGGCGGTCTGAGGTCATCACGATCTGCTTCTGCGCGTTGTGCAGCGTGTTGAACGTGTGGAAGAACTCCTCCTGCGTCTGGATCTTCGACTCCAGGAACTGGATGTCGTCGACCAGGAGGACGTCGACGTCGCGGTACGAGCTGCGGAACTCCGCGGTGCGGTTCGAGGAGATCGCGTTGATGAAGTCGTTGGTGAGCTCCTCGGTGGAGACGTACTTCACGCGGAGCTGCTCGTAGTACGAGCTGACGTAGTGGCCGATGGCGTGCAGCAGGTGCGTCTTGCCCAGCCCGGAGGGGCCGTAGATCATCAACGGGTTGTACGACTTGCCCGGGGTCTCCGCGACGGCGGCCGCCGCGGCGTGCGCGAAGCGGTTGGAGGAGCCGGCCACGAACGACTCGAACGTATAGCGAGGATTGAGCCGGAGCTCCTGCGGGCGGGTGCGCGGCAGCATCGGCTGCGGCGCGAGATCCGCGGGCTGGGGCGGCTCGACCGGCTCCTCGAGGACCAGGTCGGGATTGATCAGGACGGCGAGGCGGGTGGGTTGTGCACAGACCGCGCTGAGCTTCTCCTCGACCTGCTGGCGCAGCCTCGACTCGACCCGGTCTCGGGTGGTCTCGTCGGCGACGGCGAGCATCAGGGTGTTGCCGTGCATGCTGAGGGGCTGCGTTCGCCGTAGCCAGGCGCGGCTTGCCATGTCGACGGAGGAGACGACCTCGTCCCACAACTCACCCAATGCGGGCGTTGTCGAGTCGGTCACCGATCCCCTCTTCCCAGATGGGTCGCTAAGCGTCCCACCCCGTTCGTTCCTCAACCCTTCCACAGGGTTGTCCACAAGAGGGTATAACTCTGCCATATACGCCTCGATGCGCCACGACCTGTGGACAACGTTGGCGCAAGACACGAAATTAGTGGCCTGGGGCCCAACGCGCAAGGCGAATCGGGAAGCTCTTCGGCGTGTCGGCTGGACTACATCCGTGTAGTTTGCTTAGTTCGCCAGTTTCGCTCAGTCCGGTTTTGTTTCGCCGGCGCTTCCCGCGTATCGTTGACCAGTCGCTGTTTTCAGCGGCCACTTCCCCATGCCCTACCCGGGCAGCCGTCAACTCTTCGAATTAGAGGGAGTAATCCCAAGTGACCAAGCGCACTTTCCAGCCGAGCAATCGCCGCCGCAGCCGCACCCACGGCTTCCGCGCCCGCATGCGTACCCGCGCCGGCCGCGCCATCCTGAGCGCCCGTCGTCGCAAGGGCCGCGTCGAGCTTTCAGCCTGAGCTGAAGCCCCCGTGCTGCCGGGCCCACACCGTCTGAAACGGCCGAGCGACTTTGGCCAGGCCGTCAGACGTGGTGCCCGGGCGGCGACGCCTACCGTCGTGGTGCACGTGATCCGACGGAACGACCAAGATCCACCCGAGTTCACCCGGGTGGGTTTTGTTGTCTCCAAGAAGGTCGGCAACGCCGTCGAGCGCAACCGCGTCAAGCGGCGCCTCCGGCACCTTTCCGGCCGGTTCGACCTGTCTCCCCGGAGCGACGTCGTCGTGAGGGCCTTGCCGGACGCGTCGTCGCAGCCCGAGAGGCTCGCCGAGGACCTGGCCTCGGCCTGGCGGCGGGCGACGGCGAGGGCCGCGGCATGAAGCACCTTCTGATCTTGTTCGTCAAGGCCTGGCGGCGGTTGATCTCGCCCGTCTACGGCGACGTGTGCAAGTTCCACCCCACGTGCTCCGCCTATGGGCTGGAGGCGCTGGAGACGCACGGGGCCCTGAAGGGCTCGGCGCTCGCCGTGGGGCGCCTGATCCGATGCCACCCGTGGTCGATGGGTGGCGTCGACTATGTTCCCGGGACGCCCGCGGCGGCGGCCTGGGCCGAGAACGTTGAAAACGAATCCGGGGAGTCCGCTCCCCGAATGAACGCTGAGGTGGCTTAAGTGGTCGATCTTTTTGTGACGCTGAGTATCTGGGACTCCATCATGGCCGCGGGCTCCGCGCTGATGCAGCCCCTGTACTGGGCGGTCTCCGGTCTCATCGTGTTCTTCCACTGGCTGTTCACGCCGCTGCTCGGCGCAGACTCCGGCTGGACCTGGACGCTGTCGATCGTCATGCTGACCGTGACGATCCGCACGATCCTCATCCCGCTGTTCGTGAAGCAGATCAACTCCGCGCGCGACATGCAGATGCTGTCCGGCAAGCAGGCGGAGCTCCAGAAGAAGTATGGCCACGACCGCGAGCGGCTCGGCCAGGAGACGATGAAGCTGTACAAGGAGGAGGGTGTCAACCCGATGGCCTCCTGCCTCCCGCTGCTGCTGCAGATGCCCATCTTCATCTCCCTGTTCCGGGTGCTGGAGGGCGTGGCGTCGGGCCACGTGCGCGGCCACTTCTTCAGGATCAACCCTCACCTCGTCGATTCCTTGAACAACGCGACGATCTTCGGTGCGCGGCTCTCCGACCGGACGTTCCCGTTCGAGACGTTCGGTGCGACCCAGGTGCTCGGCGTCATCCTCGTGGTCTTGATGGTCGGCATCTTCTTCGTGACGCAGCTGCAGTTGACGCGGAAGAACATGCCGCCGGAGTCGCAGACCGGCCAGGCCGCGCAGATGCAGAAGATGATGCTGTACTTCTTCCCCGTCGTGTACGCCATGTCGTCGGCGGTCCTCCCCATCGGCGTGCTCATCTACTGGCTGACGTCGAACCTGTGGACCATGGGCCAGCAGGGCCTGCTGATCCGCAACAACCCGGCGCCGAACACGCCCGCGTTCATCGACTGGGAGGAGCGGATGCTCGCCAAGGGCAAGGACCCGCAGGCGATCATCGAGGAGCGCGCCGAGAAGCGGCGGCGCAACAAGAAGGGCAACGGGGTGGCGCCGACGGCGCCGGCGGCCGGTGACGATGAGGCCCCGAAGGTGGTGCGGCAGCAGGTGACGCGCCAGACGGTGCGCACCAACGACGACGGCAAGCAGGTCGTCGCGCGCCAGCAGCCGAAGTCGCAGAGCCGTTCCGCCCGCAAGAAGAGCTAGGGCGTTTCTAGCCACAACGGAATCAACAACTTCCCGCCGCGGATAGGCGGGCTCAGAGAAGAGGATGAACGGATGTCGAACGAGACTGAGGCCGCGCTGTTGGCCGAGGGCGACCTGGTCGCCGACTACCTCGAGGAGCTGCTGGACATCGCCGACCTCGACGGTGACATCGAGAACTCCGTGCAGGACGGCCGCGCGCACATCGTCGTGGACACCGACTCCGAGCTGCTTGTCGGCAAGAACGGCGAGGTGCTTGACGCGCTGCAGGAGCTCGCGCGCCTGGTCGTGATGACCGAGACGGGCCACCGCTCGCGCTTGATGCTCGACGTCGCGGGCTACCGCGAGCGCCGTCGGGCCGAGCTCGTCGCCCTGGCGAAGGACGCCATCGCCGAGGTCAAGGAGAACGGCGAGCAGGTCCGCATGGCTCCGCTGAACGCGTACGAGCGCAAGATTGTCCACGACGAGGTTGCCGCCGCTGGCCTGGTGAGCGAGTCCGAGGGCGAGCCCCCGAACCGCCGCGTGGTCGTCCGCGCGAAGTAGCACCCGCGCTCCCCGACGCGGAGCAGCATCTCACGCTCCTTGAGCCGCGCCCCAAGCGCGAAGCGCGCAGGCGCGCGTCGAAAGGCGCCCGCGCCTGGTTCATGGAACTGAACCACGAACCGACGTGGTGCCGCCCACTGGACAGCTCTGACGGGTCGCCGTCGCACCGGGCGCGCAGCGTCGTCGTCTCCGAGCACGTCACGCGCGTGGTACGAGCTGATGTTTCCGCTCCGCTGAGCGTGGGACTTCGGCAGCAACAATCGCCCCCGCTCGGTGCTGGTTCCTGGCGGCAAAGGTCCTGTGCGAGGGTGCGGCGGTCGTCGGCGCGTTGTTTGTCGTGGCTGTTTCCGTTCGGTCCGTGAGGCCAAGCCGGTTGTCGTGGCTGCATC
>CAYVWO010000104.1:3797-8200 GCA_964455495.1 uncultured Tessaracoccus sp. | reverse complement strand
CGTCGGACCTGATGCACCGCAACCTCGACCGGCGCGTCGAGGCGATCGTCTCGCTCAACCACCCCGACCACATCAGGCAGGTCGAGGACCTGTTCGAACAGGCATTCTCGCCCGAGGTCGTGCACTGGGAGCTCACGGACTCCGAGTGGACGACCCACACCACCGACGAGGAAGGCACTCCCCTGATCGACCTGCAAGAGTCCCTCATTCAGCAGGCCAAGGCCAGGCGCGCCACCCGATGACGAAGCGGGCTAAGGTGCGCGCCGCGGGCGCTGTCGTGCTGCGCGGCGAGGGCGACGACCAGGAGGTCCTCCTGATCCATCGGCAGCGCTACGACGACTGGTCCCTGCCGAAGGGCAAGGGCAAGGTCGACGAGCTGTCCCCGGCCACGGCGGTGCGCGAGGTGTTGGAGGAGACGGGCTACGTCGTCCGGCTCGGCCTGCGGCTGCCGACGATCCGCTACAACGTGTCGAGGGGCCCGAAGTCAGTCGAGTACTGGCGCGCGGTCGTCGTCGAGGAGCGCGAGTTCGTGCCCAACGACGAGGTCGACAGGACCAAGTGGATGAAGGTCGCCAAGGCGATGCAGAAGCTGACCTACAACACGGAGCGCCGCGTCCTCGCCGCCGCGCTTGTGACCCCGCACACCATCCCGCTTGTGCTCGTGCGCCACGGCAAGGCGATGCTGCGCAGGAACTGGACGGGCCGCGACCAGGAGCGCAGGCTCACCAGCCGCGGCCGCCGCCAGGCGAAAGAGCTGATCGCGGTGCTCGACGCCTACGGCGTCACGGCGCTGAAGTCTTCGTCGTCGACGCGGTGCGCGCAGACGCTCACCCCCTACGCGAAGTCCGCGGGCCTCGACGTCGTGACCGCCGACGTGCTGACCGAGGAGGAGGGCACGGTGCGGCCGAAGGACGTGCGCAAGTTCATGGCGCGTCTCCTCGCCGACCTGGACCAGCCCACCGCCATCTGCGGCCACCGCCCGGTCCTCCCGCAGATGTTCACCGGCCTGGGCTTGGAGCCGCGCGCGATGGTCGTGGGCGAGGCGATCGTCCTGCACCGCGACGACGAGGGCCGCATCGTCGCCCGGGAGATCCACAAGCCGACGGCCTGAACGTTCACCCGGCGTTAACCCAAGGCGCCGGATCGCGTCACTTTGGCCGTTTAGCGTCCAGGTCATGAACACTCGATTCATCACCGCCCTCGGACTCACCGCCGCGCTTTCGCTCTCCGCTTGCGCCACCAACGAGCCCGCCACCGATGCGGGCACCCCCAACACCTCCGGGACGACCGGCTCCTCCGCCCCCACCCTGTCCGGCACGCTCGCCGGCAAGGGCGCGTCGTCGGCGAAGGTGGCCCAGGAGACCTGGATCGCCAACTTCCAGACCGCCAACCCGGCCGTCACCATCAACTACTCCCCCGACGGCTCCGGCGCCGGGCGCGAGGCCTTCATGGGCGGGGGCGCCGACTTCGCCGGCTCCGACCGGGCGCTGAAGATCGACGAGAACGTCGCGGGCGGGTTCGCCGGCTGCGTGGACACCTCCGCCGCCATCGACGTGCCGATCTACGTCTCCCCCATCGCCGTCATCTTCAACCTCGACGGCGTGACGGAGCTCAACCTGACCCCCGAGGTCCTCGCCAAGATCTTCCACGGCGACATCGCGAACTGGAACGACCCGGCGATCGCCGCGCTCAACCCCGGCGCGACCTTCCCCGACCTGGCCATCACCGCCGTGCACCGCTCCGACAAGTCCGGCACCACCGGCAACTTCACCGACTACCTGGCCGTCGCGGCCGCGGACGTGTGGACCGGCGGCTCCGTCGAGGAATGGCCGCTGCAGGGCGGCGAGGCCGCGAAGGGCACCTCGGGCGTCGTCGCCGCCGTGACCGGCGGCGCGGGCACCATCGGCTACGCCGACGCCTCGCAGGCCGGCACCGCGAGCGTCGCGAAGGTCGGGCCCGAGGGCGCCTTCGAGGCCCCGACCGAGGAGGCCGCCATGGCCGCCATCGAGGCCTCGCCGCTGGAGGAGGGTCGCCCTGACAACGACATCGCGATCGCGCTCGACCGCACCGCGTCCGGCTACCCGCTCGTGCTCGTCTCCTATGGCATCGCCTGCGCGGAGTACAAGGACTCGGCGCAGGGCGAGCTCGTCCGCGAGTATCTCTCGTATGTGGCCTCCGAGGAGGGCCAGCAGGCCGCCGCCGAGTCCGCCGGCTCCGCCCCGCTCAGCGCAACCCTCCGCGCCTTGGTCCTCGCCGCCGTCGCCACCATCAAGTAGGGAACAACACCCACGTGAGCGTCGACTCCCTCAAGCGGGACCGGAGGCGGTTCGGCGACGCGCTGTTCAAGCGCGTCGCCACCGCCTCCGGCTCCGGCATCCTCGTCATCCTCGCCGCCGTCGCGCTGTTCCTGATCGGGCTGTCGCTGCCCGCGCTGTTCGCCTCGGCCGAGGAGCTCCCCTACGGGCCGTTCTGGTCCTGGGTGGTCCCGCTGGCGCTGGGCACGGTGTGGGCCGCGGCGCTCGCCATGGCGTTCGCGGTCCCCGTCGCGATCGGGGTCGCGCTGTTCATCTCGCACTACGCGCCCCGCCGCCTCGCGCAGGGCCTCGGCTACGTGATCGACCTGCTGGCGGCCGTGCCGTCGGTGGTCTTCGGCCTGTGGGGCATCAACGTCCTCGCGCCCATGCTGCTGCCCGCCTACGCCTGGCTCAACCGCAACCTCGGCGACGTCTTCCTCCTCAGCTACTTCTTCGGCGGCAAGGCCTCCGGCACCGGCCGCACCATCCTGACGGCGGCCCTCGTGCTCGCCGTGATGGTGCTGCCGATCGTCACCGCTATCAGCCGGGAGGTGTTCCTCCAGACCCCGCGCCTGCACGAGGAGGCCTCGCTCGCCCTCGGCGCCACCCGCTGGGAGATGATCCGCCAGGCCGTCCTACCATTCGCGACGCCCGGCATCGTGTCGGCCTGCATGCTCGGCCTCGGCCGGGCACTCGGCGAGACGATGGCCGTGGCCATGGTGCTGTCCCCCGGGGCCGGGTTCCACCTACAGCTGCTGACGTCGTCGAACCCGAACTCGATCGCCGCGAACATCGCGCTGCAGTTCCCAGAGGCCTACGGACTCGGCGTCAACCAGCTGATCGCCTCCGGCCTGATCCTGTTCGTCATCACCCTGGGCGTGAACATGGCGGCCCGCGCCATCGTCGCCCGCCGCGCCGAGTTCTCGGGAGCCAACTGATGTCCACCGCCGTCGCCGACCCGGCCACGAAGCGCCGCAACATCCTGACGTCTGCCCAGCTCCCGACGACGACCATCCCGCTGCTGCTGGTCGCGGCCTACGCCGCCAGCTTCGGCCTGCTCGCCCTGTTCGACGCCGCCTCCTGGCTGTCCGGGCTGGCGCTCGGCTCGCTCGTTTTCCTCGCCGCGGGGTTCGCGCTGTCGGCCGCGGTCGAGGGCATCCGCAAGGCAAAGGACCGGCTGTTCCGCTACGTCGTGACCGGCTCGTTCCTGCTCGCGCTGTTCCCGCTCGTCTCCGTGATCTGGGGAACCCTCAGCAAGGGCCTCGCCCGCCTCGACGGCCTGTTCTTCAGCTCGTCGATGCGCAACGTCGTCGGCGAGGGCGGCGGCGCCGTCCACGCCATCTGGGGCACCCTCATCATCACGGGCCTCGCCACGCTGATCTCGGTACCCATCGGCCTCATGACCGCCGTCTACCTCGTCGAGTACGGGCAGAAGGGAAGGCTGGCGCACTCCATCCGGTTCTTCGTCGACGTCATGACGGGCATCCCGTCGATCGTCGCCGGCCTCTTCGCCTACACGATCTTCTCGATCGTGATGGGACCCGGCACCCACACCGGCCTCGCCGGCGCCTGCGCGCTGTCGGTGCTGATGATCCCGACGATCGTGCGCTCCACCGAGGAGATGCTCAGGCTCGTGCCCAACGAGCTGCGCGAGGCCTCCTACGCGCTGGGCGTGCCGAAGTACCGCACCATCTGGCGGGTCGTGCTGCCGACGTCGCTCGCCGGCATCGTGACCGGCGTGGTGCTCGGCATCGCCCGCATCATCGGCGAGACCGCCCCGCTGCTGGTCACCGCCGGCATCACTGCGTCGATGAACGTGAACCCGCTCTCCAACCCGATGGCCACGCTTCCGGTGTTCGTCTACTACGAGTACACGACGCCCGGCGCCGACCCCACCCCGTACATCGACCGCGCCTGGGCCGGCGCGCTCACCCTGATCCTGATCGTCATGGGACTGAACCTGATCGGCCGCGTCATCGCCGCCAAGTTCGCGCCCAAGACCGGCCGGTAAGCCGAGAAAGCACTCACATGTCCAAGCGCATCGAGATCAAGAATCTCAACATCTACTACGGCAAGTTCCACGCCGTGAACTCCGTCGACATGGTGATC
>CAYVWO010000104.1:0-3787 GCA_964455495.1 uncultured Tessaracoccus sp. | reverse complement strand
ACGGCCTTCATCGGCTCGTCGGGCTGCGGCAAGTCGACGGTGCTGCGGTCGCTGAACCGGATGCACGAGGTCATCCCCGGCGCCTACTGCACCGGCGAGGTGCTGCTCGACGGCGTCGACCTCTACAACAAGGCCGTCGACCCGGTGCGGGTCCGCCGCCAGGTGGGCATGGTGTTCCAGCGCCCCAATCCGTTCCCCACGATGAGCATCCGCGAGAACATCCTGGCCGGCGTGCGGCTGAACAACGCGCGGATCACGCGCTCCGAGGCCGACGACCTGGTCGAGAAGTCGCTGCGCGGCGCGAACCTGTGGAACGAGGTCAAGGACCGCCTCGACCGCCCCGGATCGGGCCTCTCGGGCGGCCAGCAGCAGCGTCTCTGCATCGCCCGCGCCATCGCCGTCTCCCCCGACGTCCTCCTGATGGACGAGCCCTGCTCCGCGCTCGACCCGATCTCCACCCTCGCCATCGAGGACCTGATCAAAGAGCTCAAGGAGACCTACACCGTCGTCATCGTGACGCACAACATGCAGCAGGCCGCGCGCGTCTCGGACCAGACGGCGTTCTTCAACCTCAAGGAGCACGGCAAGCCCGGCGAGCCGATCGAGATGGGCCCCACCGAGAAGATCCTCCACACCCCCGACCAGAAGGCGACCGAGGACTACATCACCGGCCGCTTCGGCTGACCCCTCAGGCGGTGAGGCTCGCCGCTAGCCGCTCCGCCTGCTCGGGCAGGGCGCAGGCGCGGAACAGCGCGATCAGCTCTCCCGCGGCCTCAACCCGGGAGGCCTTGTCACGGCCGAACCGGCCGTCCTGGAGCGCACGCTCGTAGGCGTCGATGGCGGCGACAGACTCCCCCGCGTCGCGACGGAGCCTAGCCGCCAGCCAGTAGGCGTGCGCCGTCTCGACCGGGCGGTCCAGCGCCAGGAACTCCTCCGCCGCCGCCGTCGCCTCGTCGACCGGGCTCAGCTCGGCGGTCGCGTCGAAAAGATGGCCGACAGGGCTCGACGCCAGGCACCTGGCCAGCAGGTCCCGCGCGTAAGCAAGAGCGAAGGCTCGCTCCGCCGCGTGCCGGACTGCCAGCTCCGGGACGTCGCGCTCCTCCGGCGACCACGCCTCCAGTTGCTCCCGCCAGGCGACCAGCGCCTCGACGATCTCCGCCAGGTCATTCATCCGGGCGGCCAGCGGGGCCCACGCCCGCAGCACCTGCAGCGTCAACCCGTGCGCGGGCGGGTCGGCCAGCAGCCGCGAGGCCGCCGCGCCGAAGAGCTCGTGGGCCTGATCCTCGTCGCCAGCGACCAGCGCCGACTGCGCGGCCTCCGCCAGCACCCACCCCGATCCCGACCCGTCCTCGGCGTCCGCCGTCGCCTCGTCGAGGGCGCCGACGACGCTGAAGTCCAGCCCCTCCGCCGAGCGCTCCGCTCGGAGCGCGGCCGCGACACGCTCCCGGTAGTGCGCGTTGCCGTTGCGCGCGTCGAACGCCTCCGCCAACGCCCGTGCCTCGGCCAGCACCCACGCGTGCAGGCCGACGACGGTGCCCTGGCCCTCGCCGCCGAGTCCGGTCGCCACCTCGCCCCGGTCCAGGTTTGCCGACAGCCCGGCCAACACGCCGAGCAGGAACCGCAGCCTGTCGAGCGGGCTCGGGCCCTTGGTCAGCAGCCCGACGTCCTCCCCGCGCAACGCGCGCAGCGCCCGCTCCACCTGGTCGCCGCGCGCCAACACCTCGAAGCTCTGGCCGCGGGCCGGGCCCAGCCTGCTCGTGTCGCTGTCCTGGCTGGCCAGCGCGGCCCTGTGGTAACCGAGCGCGGCCTCGGCGTCGCCGGTCAGCAGCGACGCCAGCGCCATCGCGTGCCGGGTCTTGGCGGGCTCCACGTTGCACTCGAACTGCTGGGTGCGGCCCAGCTCCAGCGCCTCGGCGTAACGGCCCTTGTCCAGCAGGAACACCACCTGGGTGCCGATCACGCACGCGGGGCAGTCCTCGAACTCGTCGCTTGGCGTGGTCCGCCAGGCGATCCGGCGCTCCTCAGCGTCCGGGTCGCCCGTCAAGTACGCCCAGTTGAACCGCGAGACGTGGACGGCGGACAGCCCCTTCCCGGCCAGCCGGAAGCGACGCTCCATGTCGGCCAGGAACTCGTCGGCCTGCGCGCGCGAGACCTGCGGGAACTCGCACACCCCGTCGGCAATCCACTTGTACTCCCAGAACAGGTTCCGGGTGTCGTCCTCGTCGAACAGCTCCGGGCGCTCGTCCCAGAGCCGCAGCATCCGGGCGAACGCGACGAACGCGCGGTCGCCGCGGCCATCGAACGTGTAGGCCTCGACGAGGTCGGTCAGCGCCCACGCGAGCACCCCGTCGGCCCCCTCGGCCTCGATCCGGCGCACCAGCGACTCGGCGGCGACGGTGCGGGCCTCGCCGTAAGGCAGCTGCTGGACCGCGACGATCTCGGCGGCGAACTCGTTCTCGGTCACTGATCCTCCTGGACGGCATGCGGAATGGAATGGTCCAACAGGACCTCGAGTGCCTCGGCCAAGGCCCCGCTCTCGCGGGCGCGCAGCCCCTCCCCGGCCAGCATCACGGCCGAGAGGTACACGGCGCGCAGGCCCGCGCCGAACACGTCGCTCTCCGGCGCGGCGAGAAGCTTCCTGGCCAGCGGTGAGTCGTCGTTCAGGACGAGCGTGCGGCTCCGGCGGGGCCGCTCCTCGGCGAACGCGTCGAGCAGCCCGCCCCAACGGCCCGGGTCCGCGGCGCGCTCCCGGTCGAGCTCGCGTCGCCGCTCGCCCTCCTGGTCGCGCAGCAGCATCGCGGGCACCGATTCGGGCGCGAAGCCGCGCACCATCACGTCGCAGTCGTCGTCTTCGAGCAGGGAACGGGCGGCCCCGACGGCGCGGGCCAGCTCGAGCTCGCGCTCGAGCGCGGGGACCCGCAGCACCTGCACCAGGTCGTCGCTGGTCAGCTGCCGCACGCGCATGCCGGGCCTGCCCGCCAGTTTGGCGAGCAGGTCGGCGTCGTAGACGTAGCCCGCGTTGACCACGACGACGCCCTGGGCTCGTGCGACGGTGGCGACGGCGCGGAACGCCTCGGTCGTCGTGGCGTACAGGATCTCGCCGGTCTGCCTCATCACCTGCGCCAGCGTCAGCGGCCCGTCGGTCGTCTCGTACGGGAGCACCTCGGCGAGCAGGTCGAGCAGCTCGACATCGGTGAGCGCCAGCGCGCGCAGAGCCAGGTGGTGGGTCCGGAGGAAGGCCTGGCCGAGTCGGGTCGGGTCCTTGAGCATGTTGTACACCCAGCGCTTCAGGCGGTCGCCGAGCGCCTCGCGCACCGCGAGCAGCACCTCGTCCTCGTGCAGTTGCTCGCGCGACGCCGTGGGCGACAGCGCGTCGGCGTTGATCGCGGCGCGGACGAAGAACGCCCAGTCTGGGAGCACCTTGTCGACGCGCTGGCCGAGCAGCATCCGCTTGACATACACACGGTGCTGGCCTGCCCCGGGCGACACGGCCTGGGGCAGCACGAACGCGACGCCGGTGACCCCGGCCGCGGGCAGGTCGAAGCCGACGTGGGTGAGCGGCGCGAACCCGAACGTCTGCTCGCAGTACTCCCCCAACGCGCGCGAGTCCGCCTCCCAACCCCCGTGCTCGACGAGCCAGGGCAGCTCGGGCTCGGTGAACCGCCGCCAGGACTCGCCGTCGGACCCCGGGATCGCGATGGCGGCGTCGAAGGGCAGCAGCGAGCCGTACTCGCGCGCGAGGCCGAGCACCGTCTCCGGGTCCAGCCAGTGGGCGGCGTCGGGCCGC
>CAYVWO010000103.1:7131-8212 GCA_964455495.1 uncultured Tessaracoccus sp. | reverse complement strand
CCCTCCAGGGCGGCAGATCAGGCCAGACCAGTTACACCAGATTTCGGACAGTCCCCACCAGCACCTCGACGCCGACGGTGTCGGGGACGAAGAAGGTCGGGAAGACGCTGAAGGCGTCGGTGAAGGCGTGGCAGCCGGCCACGGTCGCGTTGAAGTACCAGTGGCTGCGGGACGGCAAGGCGATCAGCAAGGCCACCTCGTCCAGCTACACGCTGACCAAGGCCGATGCCGGGAAGAAGGTCTCGGTCAAGGTCACCGGCAGCAAGTCCGGCTATGTCACGGTGTCGAAGACCTCGAAGACGGTGACGGTCGCGAAGGTGAAGTCGACCGTCAAGATCACCTCCCTGAAGGCGGTCAAGCAGGGCAAGCAGGCCACGGTGAAGGTGACGATCGGTTCGGCTGTTGCGAAGCTCACCGGGACGGTGAGGGTCACCGTCAACGGGAAGAGCGTCTCTGCGAAGGTGATGGCCTCGGCTAAGGGCAAGGTGTCGATCAAGCTCCCGAAGATTGGGAAGAAGGGCAGCTACAAGGTCAAGGCCGTGTTCACGCCGTCGGGCGCGACCGCGAAGTCGACCTCGAAGTCGAGCACCGTCACCAAGACCCTCAAGGTCACGTAACTACACCCCTCCACCCCGTGGGGCCGCCGGACATCGCGTCCGGCGGCCCCACGGCCTTTCCTCCCCCCGGGCGAACGAGGGACAGACCATTCGTCACGGGCGCGGCGCTTCGCGGGCCCGGCTCAAGGAGCGGCGTCGAGGTCCAGGGGCAGGACGAGCGGGCGACCGGTCACAGGGTCGGGGATCACCCGGCAGGGCAGGTCGTAGACGCGCTCGATCAGCCCCGCGGTGACGACGTCCTCCGGGCGTCCCTCCGCGACGATCTCGCCGTCGCGCATCACGATCAGGTGGGTGGCGTAGCGGAAGGCGAGGTGCAGCTCGTGCAGCACCAGGACCACGGTGCGGCCCTCGCGGTGCAGCCGACGCGTCAGGTTCAGCACCTCGATCTGGTGCGCGACGTCGAGATAGGTGGTGGGCTCGTCGAGCAGCAGCAGCGGGGTCTCCTGGGCGAGCGCCATCGCCAC
>CAYVWO010000103.1:1460-7121 GCA_964455495.1 uncultured Tessaracoccus sp. | reverse complement strand
ACCCGCTGCCGCTGGCCGCCGGAGAGCTCGTCGACGTTGCGGTCGGCCAGGTCGGCGACGTTGGCCGCGACCAGCGCGTCCCAGACGGCGCGCTCGTCCTCTGGCGACCACTGCCGCAGCAGGTTCTGGTGCGGGTAGCGGCCGCGCGAGACGAGGTCGGAGACGGTGATGCCGTCGGGTGCCGACGGCGACTGCGGCAGCAGGCCCAGCCGCCGGGCGACGGCCTTGGGCGCGAGCTTGCCGATGGGCTCGGCGTCGAGCAGCACCCGCCCGGACTGCGCCGGGAGCATCCGGGCGAGCGTCTTGAGCAGCGTCGACTTGCCGCACGCGTTCGGCCCGACGATGACCGTCAGCTCGCCCTCGGGAATGGCGACGTCTACGTCGCGGAGCACCGGGTGCTGGGGGTGGTAGGCGACGCCCAGCCCCTCCCCACGTAGCCGAGAGTGCATCACAACCGCTTCCTTTCGACGCCCAGGAGCCAAACGAGGTAGAGCCCGCCGAGCGAGCCGGTGATCACGCCCACGGCGAGCTCGGTGGGCGCGAACAGCCGCCGGGCGATCAGGTCGCTGACCAGCACCAGGACGGCTCCCATCAGCGCCGCGCCGAACAGCGGCACGCCGGGCGTGCGCGTGAGCTTGCGGACGAGGTGGGGAGCGGCCAGCGCGATGAACGCGATCGGGCCCGTGGAGGCGGTGGCGACGCCCATCAGAGCAACGCCGACGACGATCAGCGCGAGCCGGGACCGCTCGACCCGGACACCGAGCCCGGTGGCCGTGGCGTCGCCGAGCGGGAGCTGCGCCATCGGCCGGGCCAAGGCGACGACGACCGGCGTCAGCAGCGCGATGGCCACCCCGACGGCCGCCGCCTCCGGCCACAGCGTGCTGTTCAGCGACCCGGCGAGCCACTGCGCGGCGGTCTGGGCCGCCTCAAGCGGCGCCTTGACCACGAGCAGCGTGTTGATGGCGGCAAGCACGGCGCCGACGCCGATGCCGACAAGCACCAGCCGGAACCCGGCCACGCCGGAGCGCCAGGAAAGGCCGTAGACCACGGCCGCCGTCGCCAGGCCGCCGACGACGGAGGCCAGCGCGACGGCGAGGGTGCCCCCGTTGAACACGATGATCTGCACCAGGGCGCCCGTGGCGGCGCCGGTGGTGAAGCCGATCACGTCCGGGCTGCCGAGCGGGTTGCCGGAGACGGTCTGGAAGATCGCGCCGGACATGCCCAGCGCCGCGCCGACGAGCAGCGCCGTCGCCGCCCGCGGCAGCCGCACCTGCGTGATGAAGTACGCGGCCAGCCGGTCTTCGCCGCCCCCGCGCAGGGCGTCGACGATCTGGCCGAGCCCGATCGGGTAGTCGCCGATGCCGATGCCGACCACCGCGGCCGCCACGGCCACCAGGCCCAGGACCGCGTAGACGGCGCCGGCCCGGCGCTCGAACCGCAGGCTGACGCGCCCGACGCTGAGCACGGCGTGGCGCCGGTTCGCGGACGCCCGGATCCCCGCCACGCTCACAGCGCCGCGACCTTTCGACGGCGCACGATGGCGACGAAGACGGGCGCGCCGATCAGCGCGGCGATCACGCCGACGGGCGCCTCCTCGGGGCGGACGACGACGCGGGCGATAACGTCGGCGCCCAGCAGCCAAGCGGGGCCGAGGACGGCGGAGTACACCGTCACCCAGCGCTGGTCGGAGCCGACGAGCGTCCGCGCGGCGAAGGGGACGGCGAGTCCGACGAAGCCGATGGGGCCGACGGCGGCCGTCGCGGCCCCGCAGAGCAGCGTGATGGCGACCATGGTGCCGACGCGGGTGCGCTGCACCCGGACGCCAAGCGCCTTGCCGGTCTCGGTGCCGAGCGCGAGCGCGTTGAGCGCGGGCGCGAGCAGCAGCGCCGCGAGCAGCCCCACCAGGATGAACGGCAGCACCGTCCACAGCACCGGGTACAGGCGGCCCTCCAGGGAACCGGAAACCCAGAACCGGAACTCGTTGTAGGCGGTCTGGTCGGCAAGGATGATCGTCTGGGTCAGCGCCTGCAGCGCCGCGCTGATCGCGACTCCCGCGAGGGCGAGCCGGGTCGGCGTCGCGGCCTGGTGATGCGTGGTGCCGAGCAGGTAGACCGCCGTCGAGGCCAACGCGGCGCCCGCGAAAGCGAACCACAGGTAGAAGCCGAGGCCGCTGACTCCGGTCAGCGCGACGACGAGGACGACCGCCACCGAGGCGCCGGCGTTGACGCCGAGGATGCCGGGGTCGGCCAGAGGGTTGCGGGTGAGCGACTGCATCAGCGCGCCCGCGACGCCCAGCGCCGCCCCGACGACGACGCCCAGGACGGTGCGCGGCACCCGCAACTCGTGCAGCACCGTCGACTCGCTGGAGCCGTCGGACGCGAGCAGCAGCGACCAGGTCTGCGCCAGGCCGATGTCCTTCGAGCCGAGCGAGAGCGAGAGAAGGACCGCCACGGCAAGCACGCACAGCGCCCCGACGAGAGCCGCGGCCCGGACCGACCCGGGCCGGGCCACCTGCGGTTGGCGAAGGGCCGAGGGCGGCGCCGAGGTGCCGGCCGTCATTCCGCCGATCCGGCCGCGGCGGCCCTCACCAGCCGGTTGCGGCGCGCCAGCGCCCAGCCGACTCCCGCCCCGCCGAGGAGGACCGCGCCGCCCAACGCGGCGATGCCGACCACCGGTAGCCCGCCGCTGGCCGCAGGCGGGACGGCCGCGGGGGCCGCCACCGTCGTCGGAGAGGCTGCGGGGTCCGCCGCGACCTCGCCGGTCGCCGTCGCCGAGGGGGCGGCCGCGGTGCCGACGGCGAGCCCGAACGCGAATAGGACGGCGGCCGCGCCCCGTCGAAGCCTGTGGACATTGGGGCGATCGTTCATGAGCGGTGTTCCTTGTTCGGGCATCAGGGGCGCGGGCGGGACGGGGTCTGGATGAGAATGACGGCGACGGCGGAGCCCGCCAGGACCAGCACCGCGGCGCCGATCAGGGCGAGCGTCGCGGTGCCATCGGAGCCCGCAGCCGGGGCCGCGGTGGCGAGGGGCGTCGTGTCCTGCGGGGCGGCGGCCACGGGCTCGGCAGTCACGGGGGCCGCGACGGCCACGTCCTCGGGGGCCGCCAACGGCTTGGGTCCGTCCACGCCGGCCCAGCCGAGCAGGGCGCCCTTGGCGTCAACCAGCGCGAGCTTGTGTGCGCCGTCGGGCAGCCTCCCGACGGTGAGGTTCACCTTCTGGTCGCTGCCGACCTGCACCCAGTCGGCGCCCGCGACGCGGCCCGTCTCGGTGTACAGGAACAGGTAGACCCAGTCGCCGCCCTTGACGCCGGGCACGGACATCACGATCTTGGTCTTGGCAGGGTCTGCCTTCGACGCCTCCGCATCTTTCGACCCGGCGCTTCGGGCGGGGGTCCGGGTCCGCTGGTCTGAGCCAGGCCGCTGCGCGGAGCGCTGGGCCTGCGTCGAAGACAAGGAGCGTTCATCCCGCTCCAGGGTGATCTTGCCGGCGTTCTCCGCGGTCAGCTCGTCGTAGGCCTTCACGGGCTGCGCGGGCGCCTTGGCAGGCTTCGGCGCGCCCACCCGCTTCACGGCCGGGGCGAGCTTCATCACCGGCTTCGGCTTCGTGGTGAGCCCCGTCCTCTGAGGCACCACGCTGGCGAGCGCCCAGCCGAGCACCTTGCCGTCGCGGTCCTGGACCGAGACCTTGTTCCTGCCCTCCGGCAGCGCGATCGCCTTCAGCGGCACCGTGATCTCGCCGTCGGCACTCACCTTGAACCACTCCTGACCCCAGGGGAAGCGCGGCGAGTCGCCGTCGTACGCGTTGACGTAGACCCAGTCGCCGGGCTTCGCCTTCGGCACCGAGAGCACCCAGCGCTTCCTCTGCTGGTCGAGCGTGAGGCCGCCGCGCCGAGCCTTCGTCAGGTCGTCGGTGGCGTGCAGCGGATCGGGCGACGCCGCGGGCTTGCCGGGCGTGACCTCGTCCAGCTGCTGCCCCTTGGCCACTACCGTGAACTCGGGCGTCACGACGCTGCGCGACGGGTCGCGGCGCGTGCCGCCGTAGTACGGGTCGGCGCTCAGTGTGCGGGTGAGCAGCTGCAGGGTGTAGGAGCCCACCGTGAACTCGGGAACCGAGTTCTTGCCCGTCGGCAGGGGGATCTCGACGTCGAACGAGCCGCCACTGTCGGCCTCGATCACGTACCAGATGGTCTTGTTCGCCTTGCTGATCGACGCCGGAGAGGCCCCGGTCTCGCGGCCCAGATTCGCGTCGTAGTGGGTGGCCGTGTCCGTGGCCAGGTGCTGGTAGCCGCCGGCGTTGATCTTGATCGCGATCAGCGAGCCGCCGCCGACGAGGTTGCACCAGTGCTCGCCGCGCAGCTGAATGGTGCCGCCGAGGTTGGCGGCCGGGGCCTTCATGCCGGGCGCCAGCTCGAAGGTATAGTCCGCCGGCTTCGCCGTGCAGGTGGCGTCGTCCGGGACCCGCGGCGCGTCGGGGTCCTCGTCAACCGCGGGCGGCTTGACGACCTCCACCTCGTCGCTCAGGCTGCTCACGGCGACGAAGTACTGCGAACCGCCGCGCTGCCGGTCCGCGGGGTCCGGGAGCAGCGACCCCGTCAGGATGCGGATGGAGTGCTGCGTGCCGGGCGCGAAGCGGGTATCGATCTCGGCCTGGGTGAGCGTCGTGTTGTCGACGGTGGGCCACGGAATGGTCGCGGTCCACGTGCCGTCCGGGCGTGCCTGAACCACCGCGTGGCTGCGCGTGTCGGCGACCTTCTTTCCCGTCGCGGGGTTGGTGAGGGCCCGCCGCGAGTGGACGGTGGCCCGTGCCCACGTCATCAGCACTTTGGTTAGGCTCACCTAATTTGAATTATGGCTATAATAGGCGCGCGTATTTCCTCTCCGCAAATCCGCTCAGGACGCGTCACTCGGTGACGTTGACGACGCCGTGGGCGCCGCGCTCGGCGTCGGACATCACGTGGCTCACCGTCGTGTAGTGGCCGGGCTCGGTGAACGTCAGCTCGACGAAGCCGCCCTCCGCGGGCTGCAGCGCGAGCGCCTGCGCGCCGCCGCCGACGGTCCCGAAGGGGTCCGTGCGGTCCTTCAGCAGGTAGCCGCCCTCGCGGTAGAGGGTGTCGAACTGACCGCCGACGATGTGGAACGACGACGGGCGGTTGGGGCCGGCGTCGAGCACGAAGAACCGCAGCCTCTCCCCCACCCGCGCCTCGAACTGCCGCTGGTCGTACTGGTTGGCGACGCCGTTGAACACGACGCGGTCCGGCTGGCCAGTCGCGATGCGATCCGCCTGCACCTCCTCGGCATCCTCCGGCGTGCGGGCGTCGGTGGTGTAGACCTCGGACTGGACGAGCACGTACTCGCGGTCGACCTTCGGGAGGCCCTCCTCGGGCTCGATGATCACCGCGCCGTGCATGCCCGCGGCGATGTGCGCGCTCATCGGCATGGTCGAGCAGTGGTACATCCACACGCCCGCGCGCTCGGCGGTGAACCGGTAGATCAGCGTCTCGCCAGGCGCGATGGTCCGCATCGGCTCGTCGGGTGCGACGGCGCCGGCGTGGAAGTCGATGGAGTGGCCCATGGTGCCGTCGTTGACCAGTGTGATCTCGAAGACGTCGCCGACCCTGCCCCGCAGCGTGCCTGACCGGCCACCCCGACATCATCGACGCCGG
>CAYVWO010000103.1:0-1450 GCA_964455495.1 uncultured Tessaracoccus sp. | reverse complement strand
CGTCGGCCCGACCCCCTGGCCGTTGAACGTCCACCGCCTCTGCCACACGCCCGGGGCCACCTCCAGCGGCACCTCCGTGACGCGGAACTCGTAGCGTTTGACCTTGTCATCCGTAAGCGCCGGAGCCACGGGGTCGACGATGTGGGAGAGCCTCGCGTCCGGGTCTCCGGTCACGGCGCCGTGGTCGTGGCCTCCGGCCGGCTCCGACGGCGCGGGCGCGGCCTCGCCGTCGACGATGACGTCAAAGACCATGCCCATCTGGCGGTGGCCCGCGACGGTGCACCAGCCCTGGATGCTCTCCGCGACGACGCCGAGGTCGAGCTCGGCGGTCTCTCCGGTTGACAGGCGCGGCGTGCGCTGGCCGCCGACCTGCAGGTCGTGGTAGTTGCGGTCGTCGTGGTTGGTGAGGACGAGGATCACGCGGTCTCCGGGGCTGACCTCGACGCTGCTCGGCTCGAAGCGCATGTCGTGCGCCTCGACCTCGACGCGGACGGTCTTCCCCGTCGGCGCGACGGCGGCAGGCGGCGCGGAGCCGCCCAGGCCCGCGGCGGCGGGGTCGATGCCGAACCCGACCGAGAGCGCGACGGCGAGCGCCGCGACGCCCGCCACGACGCCGCTGCCGGTCAGCGCGTTGGTGCGCTCGGCGGGCGCGGCGGGCTCACCCAGGGCGGCCCGGCGACGCTCGGCCGCCGAGGCGCGGACGCCGCGAATCATGAGCGGGAGGAACAGCGCCAGGGCGGCGAGCACCGCCGTCGATACGGTCACCTTCGCCCAACTCGGCAGGGGCAGCAGCCAGAGCACCAGGCCGCCGTTGATGACGACGAGCCGGCCCGCAGCCCAGCGGTCGAAGTAGCGTGAGGCGGCGCGCACGACGCGCGGCCCGCCGCCCAGCACGGACGGGAGGAGGTAGGACAGCGCGCCGGTCAGCAGCTGGAGCAGGAACCCGACCACCCAGACGCTGGCCAGGAAGGGGTAGTCGGTGGCGAGCGCGACGTCGTCGGAGAACGCGACGTGGACCGCGGTCATGACCAGCGCGACGCAGGCCCAGACGGCGCCGGCCAGGATCGACGCCGCGGCGAACTCGCGCGGCGGATGCTGACGCAGGGGCGCGACCAGGCACCGGCCGAACCACAGCAGCCCGACGGCGTAGCCGACGATGCCCGCGGCCGCGGCCTCGCGCATGCCCAGCAGCGACCCGGCGACGACGAGCCCGATCGCGATCAGCAGGATGGGCAGCGCCTCGCGGGCGAGCCGCTCCGCGCGGTCGTCCATGCGGGTGCGCAGCACCGTCGGCCAGAAGGTGACGAGCGTGCCGACCACCGTCAGGCCCACCCAGCCCAGCAGCATCGTCATGGTGTGCGCGACGAGCAGGTTCGCGTGCCACCGGTCGTCCAGGCCCAGCGCCAGCGCCGCCCCGAAGCCAGCGCCGACGGGCACGGTGATCGCCGCG
>CAYVWO010000102.1:0-8235 GCA_964455495.1 uncultured Tessaracoccus sp. | reverse complement strand
CGGGGCGCGGCCACGCCAGCTCGGTCTCGTTGACGCCGCGGTGGCCGAACCTGTCGAGGTACTCTTGGCGCGACATCGCCCCGGCCCGCACCTGCTGCAGCCCCGCGGCGGGGCCGAGGCTCTCCAACGGCCCGACGAGCCCGGAGAGGTTCGACATCAGCGCGGCGGCGTCCTCCTGGCCGAACCGCTCGCGCAGCTCGGCCTCCAGGCGGGCGGGCGACGACGAGCCCGAGGCGATCACCGCCCAGAACGCGCGGAGGCCGAAGGCGAAGACCTCGTCGTCCCAGAGCAGCCGCAGCTCCTCCGGGGTCGCGCATCCGTCGATCCGCCCGGCGAGGTCCGCGCAGCGGTCCCGGTTCGTGCGCAGGAACGCCGACAGCCGCATCCGATGCCAGCCCATCCGGGCCAGGCTCCCGAGCAGGGCCAGCCCGGCCTCGGACCAGTCCTGCGGCGTCATCGGGACCAGGGGGATCGGGACGTCGTCGGGGAGGTCGCCCCACCAGCCGGAGATCGCGCGGTAGGCCTCGCGGGGATCCAGCTTGGCGGCCTTCCCCCGTCGCGCCGTGATCTGGACGCTGAGATTCGCGTACGGTCGCCCGCCGATGGAGCCCGCCATCTCCCTTCCGCGCAGCGCCATGGAAGGGCCGCCGTTGGCCTGTTGGTAGCGGCTGAGCGAGACGGTCAGCGGCGTCTGCGGCTCGGGGTTGGCCTCGCCAAGGTTGGTCGCGGACCACAGACAGGCCCCGGCGGCGGAGTCGTTGCGCTCGGCGGTCCGCGCGTCCCAGGGGCTCAAGGTGGTCACGAGACGCGCCTGCACGATCTGGAGCCGGTTCCCGGCGATCGCCCACTCGATGTCCTGCGCCGTCCCGCCGAACGCGTTCTCGATCGCGTGCGCCTCGCGGTGCAGCCGAGCGGCGAACGGGGCCAGCGCGTCGGGCCCCCGGAAGTCCCCGGACGGGCGCGCGAGTGTGAACCCCGCTCCCGTCTCGCTGCCGGACACCAGCGCCTCGCCCAGACCCTCGACCATGGTCCCCGTCATGGTGCCCAGGTCGCCGGTCAGGGGGTCGACGGTGAAGAGCACGCCTGCGAGATCGGCGTCGACCATGGCCTGGACCACCACCGCGAGGTCGCCCGGCGCGGTTCCCGTCGCCGCGCCGTAGCCTGACACGCGCGCGGAGTTGCGGGATCGTCGCACCCGGCCGACCGCCTCGGTCATCTCCGAGACAGGGACGTTCAGCACGGACTCGTAGGCGCCCGCGAAGGACGCCGCGTCGGAGTCCTCGGTCAGGGCGGAGGACCGCACGGCGAAGCGCTGGCCCGTGGGGAAGCGGGAGAGCTCGCGGGCGAGCAGCTCCGCCGCCTCCGGCGTGAGCCGGGGTCCGTCGAACGCGCGGGGGAGGGCGACGACCCCGCGCGGGACGGGGAGGCCGGCCCTCGTCAGCCGCGCGAGGGCCCTCGCCTTGCCGCCCGCGCTCCCCTCGCGGGGCGGCAGCGCCTCGAGCCGGTACAGGGGACGGCCGGGCGGCGCGTAGCCGAGCCGCCCCAACCGCCCGCCGGCCCAGCGGCTCGCGGCCCGGCCGAGGAACCAGCCGACGGTGCCGCCCGCCACCGCGAGGGGGATCGCCCACGGCGCCCAGCCTGCCAGCCAGGCCGTCCCCGCGCCGCACAGCGCGGCGACGACGTTCGCCGCGACCGAGGTGAGGCGCCCGGCGCCCCTGTCAGTCAGGTACATCGGAGCCGTCGAGGATCGCGGCGGTTCCGGGGTGACGGGCGACGACGTCGTCGGCCTTGGCGATCGCGATCCCGTGCCGCAGGTCCCCGAAAACGAGGAGCTTGTCGCCGACCTCGATGCCGAAGTCCCGCCGCGCCTGGGCCGGGATCACGATCTGGCCCCGGTCGCTGACGGTGATGGCACCGTAGAACCGCTTGTCCGGGTCGTTCGGGTGAGGCATGTTCCCTCCAAGGAAAGTCTTGTATGCAAGACATATCTTGGAATACTGAACGGTCCTTTGTCTATCCGCACAGCGCGATCGCGCAGGTCGATGCACGGGCGACCGGCGGCTGGTGGGATTAGGCTGGCGAGGTGACGACGAAACGCCTGATGACGATCCTCGTGAGCATCCTCGCGGCGTTCATGGTCGCCACCGTCGTGGTGGCGGTGTGGCAGGAACGGCTCGGGTGGGGCTGGTGGTGGGCCGTCCCGGTCGGCGGGGGCTTCGTCGCCCTGGTCATCGGCTTCCGCGTGGTCGTGCAGCGCTCGCAGGAGGCGGCGGAGCGGGCAGACCGCGAGCTCGACGAGCAGGGCCACTAGGCTGACCGCGTGAAGATCCTCCTGCTCGGCTCGGGTGGGCGCGAACACGCGCTCGCGCGGGCCCTCGCCGCCGATCCCGCCGTCGAACTCCACGCCGTCCCCGGCAACCCCGGGATCGCGGCGCTGGCCACCCTGCACGGGGGCGACGCGAACTCGCCGACCGCGATGGTCGAGCTGGCGACGTCGATCGGCGCCGACCTCGTCGTCGTCGGGCCCGAGGCGCCGCTCGTCGCGGGGGTCGCCGACGCGCTGCGCGAGGCGGGCTTCGACACCTTCGGGCCCGGCCGCGAGGCCGCCGTGCTCGAGGGCTCCAAGGCCTTCGCGAAGGACGTCATGGCCGCCGCCGGCGTCCCGACGGCGGACGCGCGCGTCTGCGAGACGGCGGAGGAGGCGGCCGCCGCGCTCGACGAGTTCGGCGCCCCCTACGTCGTCAAGAACGACGGGCTGGCCGCGGGCAAGGGTGTGGTCGTCACCGACGACCGCGACGCGGCCCTCGCTCACGCCGCCGAATGCGGACGCGTGGTCATCGAGGACTTCCTCGACGGCCCCGAGGTGAGCCTCTTCGCCATCTGCGACGGCGAGCGCGCGGTCCCGCTGCTGCCCGCGCAGGACTACAAGCGCGTCGGCGACGGCGACGCGGGTCCCAACACCGGCGGCATGGGGGCCTACTGCCCGCTCGACTGGGCCGACGCCGGCCTCGTCGACGAGGTGATGGCCACGGTCGTCGACCCGACGCTCGCCGAGATGCGGCGCCGCGGCACCCCTTTCGTGGGCCTGCTGTACGCAGGCCTCGCGCTGACCTCGAAGGGCGTGCGCGTCGTCGAGTTCAACGTCCGCTTCGGCGACCCGGAGACCCAGGCCGTGCTCTCCCTGCTCAAGACCCCCCTGGCCGGGGTCCTGCGCGCCGCCGCGCGGGGCGAGCTCGACGCCATCGGCGCGCTCGAGTGGCACGACGGGGCGGCCGTCGTCGTCGTCGAGGCCGCCGAGGGCTATCCCGGAACCCCGACGACGGACACCCCCATCGCCCTCCCCGCTGACGAGGCCGACGCCTACACGCTGCAGGCCGGAACGCGCCTCGACGGCGACAAACTCGTGTCGTCCGGCGGCCGGGTCCTCGGCGTCGTCGGCCGCGGGGCCACCGTCGACGAGGCTCGCGCGCGGGCCTACGCCCTGTTGGGCGGCGTGACGATGGAGGGCGGTTTCCACCGAAACGACATCGGCGTCCCGCACTGACGCATTACGCTGTGCCGGTGCCGCAGGCCGGCCGAGGGTAAGGAAACGTGGGATGAGGACTTCGAGGCGCGTCGTGCTGATGTCCGGCGCGGCCGCCGCGCTCGCCGCGTGCGCACGGGACCCCGAGCCGGTGGTGACCCCGACCCCCACGCCCTCTCCGACCCTCGCGCAGTCGCCAACCCCCAGCCCGTCGCCCTCCCCGACGCCGGAGCCGGTGCAGCCGCTGACCGGGCGGCCCTTGAGCGACGCCTCCATCATGGAGCGTCCCGCCGTGGCGCTGAAGGTGCCGAACCTCAAACAGGAGCAGCCCCAGGTGGGACTGCTGGAGGCCGACATCGTGTTCTGCCAGGTCAACGGCCACGCCTACACCCGGCTCCTCCCCGTCTACCACAGCACCTTCCCCGAGGCCGTCGGCCCCATCCGCTCCATGCGGCCCGTGGATGTCCCGCTGCTCGCCCCGATGAGGCCGGTGCTCGGCAACACCGGCGCCGCGGACTGGGTGCTCGCCTACGTCGACGACCACGCGACCTACATCGAGCGCATGACCTACCTCGACTGGCGGGGAACCGGCGCGTACAGCATCAACCAGGACCGCCTCTACAGGTACAACGGCAAGACCCAGTACGACCGGGCCATCCAGGCGCACCCGGCCAGGATGGCGGAGCTGGCCGAGCGCAACACCAAGGCCCCGAAACGGTACTTCCCGTTCGCGACCACCGCGGCCGAGGCGTCGACGGCGTCGGGGGAGAGCGCCACGACCGCCCAGGTGCCGTACGGCTCCGGCCACACCTACGACATGAGCTACGAGTACGACGACGCCAGCGCCACCTACCTGCGCAGCCAGCCGTGGGGCGAGCACCTCCTCGCCGACGGCGCGCGGGTGACCGCCGACGCCGTGCTGGTCGTGGCCGCGGCGTGGGAGATGGGCAAGATCGGTTACGGCAACCACGCGCCCGACCCGATCGTCGACATCGTCGACGCCTCGGGCACGTTCCACTACCTGCACGGCGGCAAGGTCGTCAGCGGAAAGTGGGAGAAGGGCGCGGTGAACAAGAGGTTCGGCTTCACGCTCGCCGACGGCTCTCCGCTGTTGATGGCGCCCGGCCGCACCTGGGTGGAGATGCCGACCCCGACGGCGGACCTGCTGATCGGGTAGCAGGGCAGCCGCGCCGACCAATCCGGGTGATTGCTCGACCCCGCGGAGCCCACCCCGGTATCCTGCTCGCCGAACGCACGTTGGAAGAGGTCCCCATGTCAGAAGCAGCCCCGGCGAAGAAGCCGCGGAAGGCGAGCTCCGAGAAGAAGGCGCGGGTCTTCACCCCGACGCCGGAGGCGAAGGCGAAGGCCACGCAGAAGCGCGTCGTCGCGCTCGTCCTGTGGGGGGTGGCCATCGCGCTCGAGCTCGTCGCCATCTTCTGGCTGCTTCGGCCGCCGTTCGACGAGCTGGTCGCCAACCACGGCTTCCCGGACTGGCGCCTGTGGACGCTCGTCGGCTTCTTCGTGGTGATCGGGGCGCTGTCGATCATCGGCTCCCAGCTGTGGAAGCAGGCCAACCGCCTCGATCCGGCCTCCTCGAAGGAGACGTTCCGGTTCTTCGTGCAGAACCAGTTGGGCGCCATTATCGCGCTCGTCGCGTTCCTCCCGCTGATCATCCTTGTGTTCCTGAACAAGGACATGGACAAGCAGCAGAAGACCATTGCGGGCAGCGTCGGCATCGTCGTCGCGCTGGCCGCCGTGCTGCTCGGCGTCGACTTCACGCCGCTGTCTCAGGAGCAGGCCGCCGTCGAGTCCCAGGTGGTCAAGGACCTCGTCGGGGAGGACAAGGTCTGGTGGAGCGCCGGAGGCGGCGTGATGCACCTCTGCGAGGGGGTCTCCGACCTGAAGAACGTCACCACGGAGGTCGCCAGCGGCACCACCGCAGAGGCCTTCGCCGCGGGCAAGACCGGCATCACGCTGCGGATCCCGCAGGAGCTGGACCAGTGCGGGTTCGCGACGCCGGACAATGTCGACGAGATCGTCGAGTGGGTCCGGCAAGCGCGCGGGCTTTCCTGACCGTTATCGCCGCGGGATCAGCGGCGGGATCGCCTCCCTCGGGAGCGTGAGCCAGGCGTCGGGGACGCCGAGCCCCTCGGCCAGTTCGCGGGCCTTCGGGCGCAGCTCGCCGCAGAGCTTGTCGACCTCCGCGGTGATCGCCTTCGAGCGCCCCGAGTCGAACGCCTCGTGCTCCAGGAACCAGGCGCGGTTGGCCTCGATCGTCGCCAGCGCGAACAGGTCGCAGATGCGGCTGAGCAGCGCGGCGACGTAGTCGTCGTCGCAGTCCTCGATGGCGCCGATGAACGCTTCGAGCACCACGCGGTCGACGTGGGCCCTCGCGGCCTCCAGCATGTGGGTCTGGCACTGGTTGATGGCCGCGAAAGGGTCGTCGGCCTTGGCGGCGGCGCGCATGCGCTTGGCGAGGCCCTCGACGATGTGGCGCTCGCGGAACTCGAACATCGTCACGTGCCAGCCGCGGGAGCGGAGGCGCTCGGACTCCGGCCGCCGGTCCGTGGCCGCGACCAGCCGCTCGATCACCGAGCGCGCCGTCGTCCGCTCCATGAACGTGCCGCCGAGCAGCTTTGCCGTCTGCTGCGCGGTGCCGCGCATGTCCATCTCGCCCCAGCTTGCCTTGTAGTCCAGCAGCAGGGCCTTGGCGACGAGCTGCAGCAGGACGGTGTTGTCGCCCTCGAAGGTGGCGAAGATGTCGGCGTCCTGCCGGGCGAGCGTGATGCCGTTGTCCGACATGAACCCCGCGCCGCCGCAGGCCTCCCGGCAGCCCTGCAGCGTGTCGTTGGCCCAGCGGGTCAGCACCGCCTTCATGCCCGCGGCCCGGGTCTCGAGCTCGCGCGACGCCTGCGGGTCGGGCGTCTCCGCGTCCTGCACGCGCTGGAGTTGGGCGGCCAGCTCGTTCTGCGCGAACCCGTAGGCGTAGGCGCGCGCGACGTCGGGGAGGAGCCGACGCTGATGGGTCAGGTAGTCGAGCAGCGGGACCTCCTCGCCCAGGCCGGGGAGGCGGAACTGGCGGCGCCGGTTGCCGTACGCGACGGCGATGCTCAGCCCCTTGCGGGCCGCCGACGCCGCGCCGCCGCCCACGCAGATGCGGCCGCGCACCAGCGTGCCGAGCATGGTGAAGAAGCGCGCGTTCTTGGACGCGATGGGGGAGGCGTACACCCCGTCCGCGCCGACGCCGCCGTAGCGGTCGAGCAGCATCTCGCGCGGGACCCGCACGTGCTCGAACGAGATGGTGCCGTTGTCGACGCCGAGCAGGCCGCCCTTGTGGCCCTGGTCGCCCGTGGTCACGCCGGGCAGGTCGCGGCCCTGCTCGTCGCGGATGGGGACGAGCACCACGTGTACGCCCTGGTGGACGTCGTCGACCCAGAGCTGCCCGAACACCGCCGCCATCCTGCCGTCGCGCCCCGCGTTGCCGATGTAGGCCTTCGCCGCCGTCGGGCTGGGGGAGTGGACGACGAACTCGGACGTCTCGGGATCCCAGGTGATTGACGTCTCCAGCGACTGCACGTCGGAGCCGTGGCCGATCTCCGTCATGGCGAAGCAGCCGGGCAGGCTCACGTCGATGGCGCCGGGCAGGAACGTCTCGTGGTGCCAGGCGGTGCCGAGGTTCACGATGGCGCCGCCGAACAGCCCGTGCTGTACGCCGGACTTGATCGTCAGGGAGAGGTCGCCCATGGCCACCATCTCGAAGTTGGCGACGGAGGCCGCCGCGTCGCCGGTGCCGCCCTGCGCCGTCGGGAAGCCCGCGGTGACGAAGTGCCTGTGGGCGAGGCGCTTCACGCGGTCCAGCGTCCAGTCGCGCGCCTCCTCGAGCGTCAGCGCGGGGTCGCGGACGATGTCGTCGGCGGTGATCTCCTCGCGCCAGCGCTGCTTGATGTCGTGGAACTCGCCGTCGAGGACGCGCTGCAGCGCGGAGCCGGTCGGGGTCATGGTCATGGTGGTCAACTCCTTCGGATGCCGTCGAACGCGGGGGTGAACAGTTGGTCGATGTAGGCGACGACCTCGGCGCGCGGGCGCCGCAGGTTGGTGACGATCCACCGGTCGGAGACCGCCCAGATGAACCCGACGGCGCCGTGGCCCCAGGTGTTGGCGGGCTCCTCGTCGAGGCCCTCCCGGCGTAGCCAGGAGCGGATCGCGTCGGAGACGGCGTTGCCGATCCGGGTGGTGATGCCGAGGACGGGGTCCTCGGTGGGGGTCTCGCCGGTGGGGCGCGAGGTGGTGAAGAGGTACAGGTTGCGGTCGCGCTCGACGACCGCGAGGTACGCGTCGGCGAGCGTGATCACGAGCTCCCGCGGCTCGAGCGTGCTGGCCTCGTCGAGGGGGAGCGTGCGCAGGATGAAGTCGTGCACGGACTCGACGACGGCGGCGTACAGGCCGGCCTTGTCGCCGAAGTGGCGGTAGAGGACGGTCTTCGACGTGCCGGCCTGGGCGGCGATCTCGTCCATCCCCACGCCGGGGCCGTGGGCGCGGATGGCGCGGACGGCGTCCTGCACCAGCCTCGTGCGGCGCGTGGCGTTGTGCCGCTCCCAGCGGGTGGCGCGCCCGTCCTGGGCCCGGGCGGTGTCGGTCTGCATGGAATCGACAGTACCCGAAACTCGGCGTACCTGCTACTGTCGGTATCGGATATATTGGCGGGCATCGCG
>CAYVWO010000101.1:1871-8281 GCA_964455495.1 uncultured Tessaracoccus sp. | reverse complement strand
TCACCGGGGCCGGCTTCACCGCGTCCGTGATCGACGAGGCGTACAACCGCACCCTGCTGGTCGACACCCCTGACGGCGACCGGCTCTGGGTCAACGGACGCCGGGACGACCTCTACGGCTACACCCGCCTCGACGCCTGACAACCGGGCCTCAGGCCGGCACCTCCCAGGTATGGACCGGTTCGTTGCTGTGCATGTTCGAGGAGTACTGGGCGACCATCTCGCGCAGCGCCTCGGGCCTGGTCGACCCACGCGACTCGAAGGCCCGGACGGTCTTCTGCTGCCAGTCGGCGCCGTTCTGGCCGGTCAGGCAGCGTCCTTCGATCACGCCCAGCAGCCGGTCGGTCACCGAGGAAGCAACTCCCCAGGCGTCCAGTCCCTCGTGAGCCATCGGCAGCAGCTCGCGCAGCACCAGCTCACTGGCGGGGAGTTCCCTTCGCCCGGGCCAGAATTGCAGGGCGTCGATCCCGTCGCGAGCCCCGGCGATGAAGTTCTCCTGGGCCGTGGCGAAGGACATCCGGCTCCACACCGGACGGTCGTCGGCCACCAGCGCGCGCACCGCACCGTAGTAGAAGGCGGCGTTGGCCAGGGTGTCGACGATCGTCGGCCCAGCGGGCAGCACCCGGTTCTCCACCCGCAGGTGAGGCCTTCCGGCGACGATGTCGTAGATCGGACGGTTCCAGCGGTAGATCGTGCCGTTGTGCAGCCGCATCTCCGCCAGCTTGGGTGCCCGTCCGGCGTTGAAGGCCTCCTGCGGATCCTCGTCGTCCAGCTCGGGCAGCAGCGCAGGGAAGTAGAGCGCGTTCTCATCGAACAGGTCGAAGATGGACGTGATCCAGCGGTCGCCGAAGAAGACCCGTGGCCGCACGCCCTGGTTCCGCAGCTCCTCCGGACGCGTGTCGGCGGCCTGGGTGAACAGTTCGACCCGGGTCTCCGCCCACAGCTCGTGACCCATGAAATACGGACTGTTCGCCCCCAGCGCCAGCTGGGCACCGGCCAGTACCTGCGCCGCATTCCAGTAGGGGGCGAACTCGTAGGGCCGCACCTGGAGGTGCAGCTGCATCGAGGTGCAGGCCGACTCGGGCGCGAGCGAGTCGGCGTAGCGCAGCAGGTGGTCTCCCGATCGTCCGGCGATGTCGAGATGGATGTTCTCCCCGCGCGCGGCCAGGAAGGCGTCATTCAGCGCCTGATAGCGGGCGTTCGCGCTCATCCAGTCGCCCTCGAAGGTCTCGGGCATCACGGTCGGCAGGATGCCGATCATCACCAGGTGCGCACCGACCTGCGAACACCGCCGCTCGGCCTCGTTCAGCGAGACCCGCAGGCTCTCCTCCAGCGCGGCCACGCTGTCGTCCCCGATCGGACGCGGGGCGACGTTGAACTCGATGTTGAACTGCGCCAACTCGGTCTGATACTCCGGGTCGGCGATCGCGGCCAGCACCTCGGCGTTGTCCATCTTCGGCTGGTAATCCGAATCCACCAGGTTGAGCTCGATCTCCATCCCGATCATCGGCTCGTCGAACTCGAATGACCGCGTGGCGAGCATCTGCTCGAAGACGTCGAGACAGGCTTTCACCTTGTTGCGGTAGAGCTGGCGCTGTTCCCGGGTGAAGATCGCTGACTCGAGTTCACGGCCCATGTGCGTGAGTATGCCCCCAGCGGCGCATCGAGGATAGCCCCCGACGCGTGCGGAGCCCGGCCCGGCTGCCATCGAGGCGCCGCTGGGCCGGGCCCATCCGCGATCAGGACAGCGCGGCGGCCACGGCCAGGCTCAACGCCGCCTGGAACCGGGTCTCCCGATCCTCCACACTCATGTCCTGGGTGTGATCGAGCAGGTGGTCGCTCACCGTGAGGACGGTGAGCGCCTCGCGTCCGAACTCCGCGGCGGCGCCGTAGATGCCGGCCGACTCCATGTCGACGCCGAGCACGCCGTACTTGGCCAGCAGTTCCAGCTCGCCCGCCGGTCCGGGAAGGTAGAAGTGGTCCTTGCACACGGTCGTGCCGGCGTGCACCGTGGCGTCCAGATCGGCGGCGGCTGCCACCGCGGCGGACGCCAGGCGGTGGCTGGCCACCGCCGAGAAGTAGAGCCCGGGCAGTCGCAACTGGTTCATGTTCGACTGGGTGTGCGCCCCGATCGCCACGATCACGTCACCCACCTTCACGTGGGGCGGGATGCCGCCGGCGGTGCCCACCCGGACGATCCGCTGCACCCCGTAGACCTGGTACAGCTCGGTGGCGTAGATGACCGACGAGGGCATGCCCATGCCGGAGGCCACCACCGAGAGCGGCTTGCCCTCCACCGTGCCGGTGAAGCCCAGGATGCCGCGCACGTCGGTGACCAGAGCGGCGTCGTCCATCAGCAGGCCGGCGATCCGCTCGGCGCGCTTCGGATCGCCCGGCATGATAACCGCGGGCGCGATCTGACCGATCTCAGCGTTGATATGTGGTGTGGCCACGGGAGGGTCCTCTCAGTTGGTGATGGATCACGGGTAGGGTTTGCCGGCTGCGGCCGGCGCAATGGCGGACTTCACGAACCCGCCGACAGCGAGGATGGTCACCAGGTAGGGGATCATCAGCACGACCTCGGTGGGGATCGGAGCGTCCACCGTCTGCAGGATGAAGCCCAGGTTGGTCGCGAAGCCGAACAGCAGCGCGGCGGCCGCCGCACCCAGGGGACGCCAACCGCCCAGGATCATGGCCGCCAGCGCGATGAAGCCGTTGCCAGCCACCATGTTCTTGCTGAACGCCAGCCCCATGCCGATGGTGAACATCGCGCCCCCCATCCCGGCCATGGCGCCACCCAGGAGCACGTTGCGCCAGCGCAGCGAGTTCACCTTGATGCCGACGGTATCGGCGGCCTTCGGGTGTTCACCGACCGAACGGGTGTGCAGGCCCCACTTCGACCCGAACAGCATGACGTGCAGCACCGCGATGAGCACGTACACCAGGTAGACCAGGATCGTCTGGTCGAACAGCACCGGGCCGATGATCGGGATCCCGACCAGCAACGGAATCGGCAGGGTGGGCAGCGAGAGCGCCTGGTTGAGGCCGGCCGTCGCCCCGGTGAACAAGATGGAGAACAGGAACGAGGTCAGCCCGATCGCCAGCATGTTGAGCACGACACCGACGATGATGTTGTCGACGCGGTACTTGATCGCGAAGACGGCCAGCAGCGCCGCGACACCGACTCCGGCCAGCGGGGCGAACAGCAGACCCAGCCATGGGTTGCCTGCCGCCGAGGAGGCGATCACCGCCGCGAAGGCGCCGGCGATCATCTGGCCCTCGATCGCGATGTTCACCACGCCGGATCGTTCGCACACCACCGCCGACAACGCGCCGAAAGCCAGCGGGACGGCGAACACCACGGCGCCGGCCAGCAGTCGCATCACCGGGATGGAGGCTCCGGCGGTGCCGGCCACCGACCAGGCCAGGAAGGCGAGCACCAGCGCGACGCCGGCGACGATCACCGTCCAGGTCGGGGCCTCCTCGTGCCGTGCGGCCTTCCAGAAGGCGAATCCCGCGGCCCCCGCCGCCAGCACGGTCAGCACGATGTTCGTCGGACCGGCCGGAACGACCAGGTTGGGAATCACGAACCAACTGGTCGCCCCCTGGAACGAGAAGACCGAATCACCGTTGGAGAGAACCGCCAGCAGCAGCGTCGCCAGGGCCATCACGGCGGCGACGATCGGCCACTTCCACGAGATCGGCGGACGCAGGTCGGCCTCGGCATGCAGGTCGGCCGGAGCAGTTGAGACACTCATGATTGCGCACCTCCTGAGGTCGCGGCAGCCACCGGGGTGTCCATCACCCGTTTGTCCCGGGGCAGTGGCAGTCGGAAGATCATCCGGACCAGCGGCGGCGCCGCGATCAGCAGCACGATGCTCGCCTGCGCCACCTGGATGATGTCCACCGGGATGTTCGCCGCCGCCTGCATCAGCGAGCCGCCGGCGTTCAGCGCGCCGAACAGCAACCCGGCCAGGAACGTCCCCAGCGGCCGGGAGCGGCCGAGCAGGGCGACCGTGATGGCGTCGAAGCCGTAGTTGGCTGCGATGCCGGCGGTGAGGAACTGTTCGGTTCCCAGCGTCGGAGAGGTGGCGGCCAGTCCGGCGAGCCCGCCGGACAGCAGCATGGTGAGGATGATCACCTTCTGAACCGACATGCCTGCCGACTTGGCGGCCTCCGGGTTGGCGCCGACGGCCTTGAGTTCGAATCCGAAGGTGGAGCGTTCCATGATCCACCAGACCGCGACGGTTGCCAGGATCGCCACCAGGAAGCCCCAGTGCAGCCGGAACATCGGGCTGATCATCGGCGGGAACGTGGCGGTCGGCGCGACTTCGAGGGAGATGCCGGGGAAACCGTCGCCGATGAAGGTTTGGGTCTTCAGCAGGAAGTTGAGCAGGTAGAGCGCGATCGAGTTGAGCATGATGGTCACGATCACCTCGTTGGCCCGCACCTTGGCCTTCAGCAGCCCGACGATCGCCCCCCACAACGATCCCGCGATGATGGCGGCGAGGATCGCCGCGATCAGGTGGATGCCCGGGGGCCACTGGAAGGCGAAGCCGACATAGCCGGCAGCGATCGCGCCGACGATGAACTGGCCCTGCCCGCCGATGTTGAACAGCCCGCCGCGGAAGCCGACTCCGACGGCCAGGCCCGTGATGATCAGCGGGATCGAGTTGGTCAGCGTCTCGGTCAGCGGCCGGATACCCCGGGCGAAGGTGAGGGCCTCGTAGTCGAAGATCGCCCCCCGGAACAGCGACGTGAAGTACCCCCCGGCCGCCATTCCCGCGGCGATGAAGGCGTCACCGGGACGGGCGAAGAAGTAGGTCATGGTCTCCCGGAAGACCGGGTCGAAGATGGTCACCAGGACCGCACCGATCACCAACGCCAGGATCACCGCCAGGGCGACCATCACCCCGGAGGAGGCCATGATGTCGCGCATCACGTGATTGCCGACGGGTTCCTGCACCCGCTTGGCGGTCTGGGTGTCACTCATTGTCGGCTCCTGCATCGGTGTGATCGGGCGCGTGATGGTCGGTCGGTGGTACCCCGGCCATCATCAGACCGAGGTAGTCGCGGGAGGTGCCCTGCGCCACCGTGCCGACGATCGTGCCGCGGTACATGATGGCGATCCGGTCGGCGAGCGCCTCGATCTCGTCCAGTTCGGTGGAGATCACGATGATCGGTGTGCCCTGGTCGCGTTCGGCGACCATCCGCTTGTAGATGAACTCGATGGACCCCACATCGACGCCGCGCGTCGGCTGGGAGACCACCAGGAGCTTCAACTCCCGGTTCATCGCCCTGGCCAGGATCGCCTTCTGCGCGTTTCCGCCGGAAAGCGTCGAGATCGGGTCCTTCACGGTGGTCACCCGGACGTCGAACTCGTCGCGCAGCGCGGCGGCGTTGTCCAGGATGACCCCGGGCTTCAGCGAGCCCCCGCTGGCGTACGGCGGGACGTCGTACAGGTCGAGCACCATGTTGTCCGCGATCGAGAACGAGCCGATCATGCCGTCCTTCTGCCGGTCCTCCGGGACGAAACCCAGCCCGCCGTGCAGGCGCTGCTTGACCGACTTGTCCAGCAGATCCTCGCCGTTCAGCGTGATCGTGCCGGCCGCCGGGGTCCGCAGCCCGAGGATGACCTCGGCCAGTTCGGTCTGCCCGTTGCCCTGGACTCCGCCGATGGCCAGGATCTCGCCCAGGTCCACGTGCAGGTCGATGTCGTCGACCACCGCCCGGCCCTCGTCGTCGAGCACGGTCAGGCCTTGGATGTCGAGGCCTCGCTCGTTCGGTTCGGCCGGGGTCTTCTCGACACCGAGTTCCACCGTGCGTCCCACCATCAGCGAGGCCAGTTCGGCCTGGGTCGAGGTGGGCGAGGCCTGCCCCACCACCTTGCCGCGACGGATGACGGTGATCTCGTCGGCGATCGCCCGCACCTCACGCAGCTTGTGGGTGATGAACACGATGGAGGTGCCCGACTCCTTCAACTGGCGCATGATGCCGAGCAGTTCGTCGGTCTCCTGGGGGGTCAGCACCGCGGTGGGCTCATCCAGGATCAGCACCTTGGCGTCACGGGAGAGTGCCTTGATGATCTCCACCCGCTGCTGGGCGCCCACGTCCAGATCGTGGATGTAGGCGTCCGGGTCGATGTCGAATCCGAACCGCTGCGACAACTCCTTGACCTTCTCGGCAGCGACTCCGCGGTCGATCATGCCGAACTTGGCCGTGGGCTCGTAGCCGAGCACCACCGACTCGGCGACCGTGAACACCGGCACCAGCATGAAGTGCTGGTGCACCATCCCGATTCCGGCGGCCACCGCGTCGCCCGGCCCGTCGAAGACGGCGGACTGGTCGTCGATCAGGATCTCCCCCTCGTCGGGCTGGTAAAGCCCGTAAAGGACGTTCATCAGCGTCGAC
>CAYVWO010000101.1:0-1861 GCA_964455495.1 uncultured Tessaracoccus sp. | reverse complement strand
GATGCTGTCGTTGGCCGTCAGCGGACCGAACCGCTTGGTGATCCCGCGGAGTTCGAGCTTCATGACCGTCCCTTCCCGTGCCCTGCGCGCGTCATGGCTGGTTCACCGTCTCGATCGTGATCCGGCCGGCGATGATGTCCGCCTGAAGTTGGTCGAGTTGTGTCCGCAACTCGTCGGGCACCCGGTCCTCGAAGTCGTGGAAGGGTGCGAGCCCGACCCCGCCGTTCTCCAGGTTGCCGATGTACGCCTCGGGGACGAACTCCCCCGCCAGTTCGGCCTCGATCGTGTCGTAGACGGACTGGCCGACGTGCTTGAGCACCGAGGTGAGCATCAGGTCGCCGAAGGTGGTGGTCTCGTAGCCGTCGAAGTCCACCCACACGATCGCGGTCCCCGGGGTGCCCCGGGCCGCCGCCAGCGCGCCGTTGCCGGCATTGCCGGCCACCGGCATGATGATGTCGGCGTTCTGCGAGATCATGCCCTCGGTCAACTGGTTGCCACGCGCCTGGTCCTGGAAGTTGCCGGCGAACGACCCCGACTGGGTCTCCTTGTTCCAGCCGATCAACCGCACCGTGGCGCCGTTGTCCTCGTTGTAGCGGGTGACGCCGGCGGCGAAACCATCCATGAACAGGGCCACCGGCGGGATCTGCAGGCCCCCCCAGGTGCCCAGCACGCCGGATCCGGACATTCCGGCGGAGAGGTAGCCGGCCAGGAAGGATGCTTCGGCGGTGTTGAACACCAAGGCCTTGGCGTTGGGGAGATGCACCTCCTCGAAGTTGCGGGTGATCCGGGAGTCGATCAGCACGAAGTGAATGTCCGGGTTGGCCTCGGCCGCACGCCGGATCGCATCGTTGAGCGTGAACGCCACCCCGAAGATCAGTGTGCAGTTCTGTGCGATCAGGTTGTCGATGTTCTGCTTGAAGTCACCCGGTCCAGAGGACTCGGTGGTGGCCGACCGCACCCGCAACTCTGCGACAGCGCGATCCAGCCCTTCCTTGGCCGACTGGTTGAACGACTTGTCGGAGAACCCGGCCTGGTCGGAGACCAGGCAGGCCTTCACCGGGCTGTCGGCGTCGGAATCGGTGTGCCAGGGCGGGTTGGGCGGCGCCGGGGCACACGCGCTCAGGGCCAGAGCCGCGGCAGCGCCCAGCGCGGTCAACATCGGAGTCCGTCGCACGATTGCCTCCTCGCAATCCCGAGTCCGGGCCCCCGGGGAACACCCGGACTGGCTCGGCCTGCTCGTTGTCGGCAGTCTGGCACAGCGGACAGCCGAATGCACGCTTTTCCGGGAAGAATCGCCGCCCGGACGTGTAGCCTGGCCGCTACCCACCGACGACGCTGGAGGCGACGATGACCGCAGTGACCATGGCCGAGGTAGTCAAGCAGGCCCGCGCCTGGGTGACGGCCGACCCGGATGCCCGAGACCGAGCCGAACTGACCGCGCTGATCGGCGCGGCCGAATCGGGTGAACCCGTGGCCACCGCCGAACTGACCGACCGGATGGGCGGGCAACTGACCTTCGGCACCGCGGGACTGCGCGGCGCGATCGGCGCGGGACCGAACCGGATGAACACCGCCGTCGTGACCACCGCGACCGCCGGGCTGTGCGAGGTGCTGCGGCAGGACCTGGGCGACGGCTTCCACCTGGTGGTGGGCTACGACGCCCGGCACCGCTCCGACGAGTTCGCCCGGACCGTCGCGGCCGTCGCCGTGGCCGCCGGGGGCCGGGTGTCGCTGATGCCGGGCACCTTCCCGACGCCGATGCTGGCCTACGCCCTGAACGCGCTGGACGCCGACGCCGGGGTCATGGTCACCGCCTCCCACAACCCGCCGGCCGACAACGGCTACAAGGTGTACCTGGGGG
>CAYVWO010000100.1:202-8300 GCA_964455495.1 uncultured Tessaracoccus sp. | reverse complement strand
CCTACAACGGCTACTCCTGGACCACCGTCGGGGTGGGCACCAACGTCATCGAGGCCTCGTGGGAGGCGCTGATGGACGCGCTCGCCTACGGCATCATGACCTACGTCCACCACTGATCCCGGCCGCGGCGACGGCGCGCCGGATGTGCCGCTCGGGCCGTTAGTCTGGTGCGCATGCGCATCGCACGTTTCGCCAAGGCCGGCCAGGATCCCGCGTACGGGATCATCGAACTTAGCGTCGACGGGGGAGACCACCCCGACACCATCGCCACGCTGACGGGCGACCCGCTCGCGGGCGGGGCCGTCAACTACACGGGTGAGCGGCACGAGCTCGACGACGTGCGCCTGCTCTCGCCGGTGATCCCGCGCTCGAAGGTGGTCGGCGTCGGCAAGAACTACGCCGAGCACGCGGCCGAGATGGGCGGCGCGGTCCCCGAGACCCCGCTGATCTTCCTCAAGCCCAACACCTCCGTCATCGGGCCCGACGACGCGATCATCCGGCCCGACGGCTGCGCCGAGCTGAGCTACGAGGGCGAGCTCGCCGTCGTCATCGGCCGGATCTGCAAGCAGGTTCCCGTCGACCGGGTGCCGGAGGTGATCTTCGGCTACACCATCGCCAACGACGTCACGGCGCGCGACTGGCAGCGTTCCGACGGCCAGTGGTTCCGCGCGAAGGGCTCCGACACGTTCCTGCCGCTCGGCCCGTGGATCAACACGCACGTCACGATCGAAGAGGCGGGCACGCTCTCCATCGAGACCCGCCTGAACGACGAGGTGCGCCAGGACGGCTCGACCTCGCAGATGGTGCGCGGCATCGCCGAGCTGATCAGCTTCATCACCGCGTCGGTCACGCTGCTGCCGGGCGACGTCGTGCTGACCGGCACGCCCGCGGGCGTCGGGAACATGGAGCCCGGCGACCTCGTGCACGTCACCATCGACGGCCTCGGCACGCTGAGCAACCCGGTCGTCGACGCGTGAGCACCGCCCCCGGGCTTCTCCTCAGCGGCATGTCTGCCGCCGACCCGCCGGGCGGGCTGACATATCCGCTCGCGCTGCGCCGCGACGGGTTCCACGGCGTCCAGTCGATGTTCGGGATCGTCATCGGGTTCCTCGCGTTCGCCATCTTCATCCCGTTGACGTCGCAGGCGGTGCTGCGCATCGGCCACCTGATCCGGGGAGGGGACTGGGCCGAGTACCAGCAGCTGGCCTCGAGCTATCGGCTGCCCGAGGGGCCGGTAGCGGGGCACCTGGCCCTCGCGCTGCTGATCCCCGTCTCCATGCTGATCGTGCGCTACGTCCACGGCGTCCGGCCGCGCTGGCTGGCGTCGGTGCAGCCCGGCATCCGGTGGCGCTACCTCGTGCTCGCCGTCGGGGTCGCCGTCGTGGTGCTGAACGCCGTGCTGTGGCTGTCCTATGCGGCCAACGGCGGCCCGGCCTTCCATGGCGGGCAGGACGGGTGGGTGGCCTATCTCGTGCTGATCTCGATCACCGCCCCGTTGCAGGCGGCGGCGGAGGAGGTCTTCTTCCGCGGGTACGTGCTGCAGGCCATCGGGTCGGCGGCGGGGCGCACCTGGGTCGGCGTCGTCGGGTCCTCGCTGCTGTTCGCGCTCATGCACGGCGTGCAGAACCCCGCGCTGTTTGCGCACCGGCTCGCCTTCGGGCTGGTCGCAGGTTCCCTCGTGGTGCTGACCGGCGGCCTGGAGGCCGGCATCGCCGCGCACGCCGTCAACAACGTCGCCGCCTACGCCTACGCGATGTTCACGACGTCGGTCGCCGAGCTGCGCGCGGTTAGCGCCATCTCCTGGGGTGACGCCTTCTGGGACATCGCCGGATTCGCGCTGTTCGCCGTTGTCGCGTGGCGGATCGCCCGCGCGATGAGGCTGGCGACAGTTACCCCCTAACAGCCGCTGGCTAGCGGTTTCGCGTGCCGCGGGGACCCGGTCGGGAAGTGACGGCCTCGATTTGTGGCCCCGGTTCGCGATGGTGTAAAGTTCCTTCTCGTGCCCGGGAAACCGAGCATCTAGAGGATCGGGAAACCGAAATCTCTAGGGGTATGGGGTAATTGGCAGCCCGCCGGATTCTGGTTCCGTCAGTCTAGGTTCGAGTCCTAGTACCCCTGCGGAAGGTGTGAACTTTCCAAGCGCTAGAGGCCCCGTTGTGTAGCGGCCTAGCACGCCGCCCTCTCAAGGCGGTAGCGCGGGTTCGAATCCCGTCGGGGCTACTTCGAGGAAGACCCGGTCAGAGATGGCCGGGTCTTCCTGCGTCCCGTCCGAACCCCATCGTGGCGCCGACAGGCTCGGCGGAGTCCGGAAGTTCGCTTTTGCGGAGCTGTTCCCCGAAAGCCCGACGCGAATCCGCCCGACGGCGCGGGTTCGGCCCGCAGTTGCGGCACCGGAGTGGGTAAACGAGCTTGTCAGAGCCGAAATGGACCGTAAAATTCAGTCTGGCGGGCCGGAAAGGCGGCCCTCAGGGACACAAGGAGTATTCATGCGGCTTTCCACGCGCAACCAGTTCCCCGGCAAGGTCATCTCGATCACCAAAGGCGAGGCGATGGCCGTCGTCAAGGTCGCCGTCCACGGCACGGACCTCGTCGTCACCGCCGCGGTCACCCGTGACGCGGTCGAGGACCTCGGCCTAGAGGTCGGCTCGGCCACCTACGCGCTGGTCAAGTCGACCGAGGTGCAGCTCGCCGTCGACTGATCCCTACTGGATCAGCAGCTGCTGGGTGCCGATGTCGGCGTAGAGGGTCAGCCCTGGGGTTGCGGCGACGTGCAGCACGTCTGCCAGCGCGCCCGCGGCCGGGGTGAACTCGCTCAGCAGGTTCGGCTCCGCCAGCACCCGGGCAGGATTGAAGTGCACCCCTGCCCGGCCGTCGAACACGGCAAGGTAGAACACGTCGGCCTCCACCAGCTCCTGGAAGAAGTGGCTGCCGTAGCTCAACTCGGGGCGGAACCCGCCGTCGCTGTAGGTGTGTTCGCACAGCACCGCGAACCGGTTGAGGTCGACGAAGTGCGCGGGCACGCCCAGCGATGCCGTCGTCGTGCCCCAACGGCCGGGGCCCATCAGCATCGCCGAGCGCCCGTCGAGGCGGCGGTTCACCTTCCCGATCAGCCTCGCCACCTCGTAGCGGGCCTGCTCCCCGAGCCCGAGGTATGCGTCCGGGCGAACCGCCACCACGAGGTCGAGCGGCAGCTGGGCGTTGCCGCCCATGAAGGAGCCCGTCGTCGAGACCAGGCTGCGCGTCTCGTCGAGCTCCGGGAGCTGCACCGCGCGGCCGACGCCGCGCGTCTGGAGGGGGCGGCACTGCACCAGGTTCAGCGTAGGCTCGCCGTAGCGGTCGAAGTTCACGGTGAACTCGGTGTCCACAGGGTGGTCGTAGCCGCTCGCCAGGCACTCGAGGATCCCCGCCAGCAGCAGGGGCAGGTTGCCGTCTAGCAGGCCCGCGAAGTCCAGCACCTCCATGGGGTCGGCGGGCTTGGCACGCCCGAGCTCGCGCAGCCGTCGCTCCGCCGCGACGTCGCGGCTGGCGAACAGCGACCATTCGAGCCGCCGCGCCTTCTCCCGCGCCAGGGGCATCGGGATGGTGACGATGGTGTCCGAGGCCAGGTCGAGGACGTCGACGCGCCGCTGCGAGTACTTGCCCGCGTCCTGCTGGGCGACGGGGGAGGCGTGTGGGTCGGCGAGCGACACGATCCGGGCGAAGTCGCCGCCCTTCCTGTCGACGGCGCGGGTGCCGAGCCCGACGACGATCCGGGCCATGCCCCGGTCGGGGATATCCGGGTCCCAGACGTACAGGCTGGAGCTGTTGGCCACCCCGGCCGCGGGCGGGAAGAACAGGTCCCCGAACAGGTCGCCCGAGACGCGCTGCACCAGCACCGACATCTGCTCGTCGTGCTCGCCGAGCCCGCGATCCGCGCGGTAGCGCAGCGCGGAGGCGCCGACGGCCGACGCATACACCGTCCGCACGGCGTCCTCGAACGCCGCGAGCCGCGCGTCGGGATCACCCTGGTTGGCCAGGAACACGCTCTCGTACTTGCCGGCGAACGCGTTACCGTAGTCGTCCTCCAGGAGCGAGCTGGAGCGCACGATGATCGGCGACGACCCGAAATACTCCAGCAGCTGCAGGAACTCCTCGCGCACACGCTGCGGGAACCGGCCCCCGGGCATGGACGCGTGCAGCTCGGACGCGGCGTCGAAGTAGCTGTCCGCCTTGTGGTGGGTCCAAAGCTGCCACCATCCGTTGGCGATGAGGAAGCTGACGAACACGTCGGCGCCCACGAAGAACGAGTCGTGCGGCTCCAGCCGTCCCGAGAACCGGCCTTGCGCGTCGTGCTCGAGCATCGCCCGCGCCAGCAGCATGCCGACCGACTTGCCGCCGATCCGGCCCGTGCCGATCATCCGAGACGCGACCGCAAGCAGGTCGGTCAGGCTCATGTGGAGGCGGCACAGGTCGACGATGCGGCCCCGTGTGCCGACGATCATTCCGAGCAGCGCGTCGCGCGCCTCCAGCTCGGCCGACGTGCCCGTTCCGAGCGCCTCCCACGCCTCGTCGATGCGTCGGTCCCACGGATCCGGCGAGTCGATCCGCCGCGCCACCGACGCGAACAACTGGGCCGTCACGCCGGAGGAGGTCATGGAGATCGCGTCGCCGCCGGAGAGCAGGTGGGGGAAGAACATCGTCGGGGAGTGTCGTTTCCACACCTTCAGCGGCTGGACGTACAGCTCGTCGTCGATCCGGTGGAGGTCGAGCAGGAGCTGCGTCGTCTCGCGGATCCCCGCCACCGTCGCGAAGGTGTGCTCGAGCCGCAGCAGCGCGAAGTAGGCGATGGTCTCGAGGTCGAACAGCCGCGGGCACAGGACCTGGAAGAAGTTCATCACCATCAGGTCGGAGTTCCACGCCTGGTGCAGGTCCGTCAGGGGGTCGAACACGTAGAACGCCTTGCGCCCCATCTCGGCCAGAAGCGCAATCACCTCGACGGTGAAGGACTCGAAGCCTTCCGTCGGATCGAGCGTGCGGGTCTCCATGCCGGCGTCGTCGCCGAGCCACGGCTCGCGCTGGCCGAAGCGAACGCGCACCACGCGTCGGCCGTCGCGCCTCGCCTGGGCGATGAACGGCTCGACGACCGTGGCGAAGTCGCTGACGACGTCGACATGCCAGACGACGTTGTCGCCGAGGCGCAGCCCGTCGATGGTCTCGTCGAGGCCGGGGATTCCGGTGCTCGGGCGGTCTTCGCTGGTCACATCCCACACGGTAGTCCCGCGGGGGTCTCGCGTCAGCGTCGGTCCGGCGGCTGGGTCATTCCGGGTTGCCGCTGCGGCGCAGCACGTCGCTCAGCCGCTCGGCCGCGGCGAGCACCGCGGGCGCGTGGAGCCGTCCGGGGGAGCGGGTCAGGCGCTCGATGGGGCCCGAGACGGAGACGGCCGCGATGAGTTTGCCCGACGGCGCGAGCACCGGGGCGGACACGGACGCAACGCCGGCCTCGCGCTCGGCGACCGACTGGGACCAGCCCCGTCGGCGCACGGCCTGCAGCGTGGAGAGTGAGAACGAGGCGCCCTCGACGAGCCTCTCCAGCTTCTCGGGCTCCTCCCAGGCGAGCAGCACCTGAGCGGCGGAGCCCGCGGTCATGGGGAGCTGCGACCCGACGGGGACGGTGTCGCGCAGGCCGTGCGGGCGCTCGACGGCGGCCACGCAGATGCGCGCGTCGCCCTGGCGGCGGAAGAGCTGCACGGACTCGCCCGTGATGTCGCGGAGGCGGTTCAGGATGGGCCCCGCGGTCGCGAGCAGCGGGTCCTCCCCGGCCGACTCGGCGAGCTCGATCAGCCGCGGGCCGAGCACGAACCGGCCCTGCAGGTCGCGGCCGACGAAGCGGTGGTGCTCGAGAGCGACGGCGAGGCGGTGCGCCGTCGGCCGGGCCAGCCCCGTCGCGGTCACGAGGCCCGCGAGGGTCAGCGGATTGCGCTCCAACGCCGACAGCACCGCGGCCGCCTTGTCGAGTACGCCAACGCCAGAAGTTTCGTCCATATGTTGAGACTAACAATCCGCATAGTGGACATGCAACCTTTGGGGGAGCGTAATTGTCCCCATACTTGATCCACTTCCGATCTGCATGAGTAAGCGAGGAGCCATGGGTAAGACCCTGAGCGAAAAGGTATGGGACGCGCACGTCGTCCGCTCGGCCGAGGGTGAGCCGGACCTGCTGTACATCGACCTGCATCTCGTGCACGAGGTGACCAGTCCCCAAGCCTTCGAGGGCCTGCGCCTGGCCGGCCGTCCGGTGCGTCGCACGGACCTGACCCTGGCCACCGAGGATCACAACACCCCGACGCTCAACATCCTGGCTCCCATCGCCGACCCGGTCTCGAAGAAGCAGGTCGACACGCTGCGCCAGAACGCCGCCGACTTCGGCGTGCGCATCCACTCCCTGGGCGACAAGGATCAGGGCGTCGTCCACATCATCGGCCCCCAGCTGGGCGTCACCCAGCCGGGCATGACGATCGTCTGCGGCGACTCGCACACCTCCACCCATGGGGCGTTCGGCGCGCTGGCCTATGGCATCGGCACCTCCGAGGTCGAGCACGTGCTCGCCACCCAGACGCTGCCGCAGGCCAAGCCGAAGACCATGGCCGTCAACATCAACGGCGAGCTGCCCGACGGCGTCACCGCCAAGGACGTCGTCCTGGCGCTGATCGCCAAGGTCGGCACCGGCGGCGGCCAGGGCTACATCGTCGAGTATCGCGGCACGACCATCGAGAACCTCTCGATGGAGGGCCGCATGACCATCTGCAACATGTCGATCGAGTGGGGCGCTAAGGCCGGCATGATGGCCCCCGACGACACCACGTTCGCGTACCTCAAGGGCCGCCCGCACGCGCCCGAGGGTGAGGACTGGGACGCCGCCGTCGAGTACTGGCGCACGCTGAAGACCGACGACGACGCCACCTTCGACGTCGAGGTCGACATCGACGCGACGCAGCTGACCCCGTTCGTCACCTGGGGCACCAACCCGGGCCACGGCGTCCCGCTGGGCGCCACGGTCCCGGCGCCGGAGGACTTCGACTCTGAGGTCGAGCAGGCCACGGCCAAGCGCGCCCTGGAGTACATGGACCTGAAGCCCGGCACCCCGATGCGCGACATCACCGTCGACACGGTCTTCCTCGGCTCCTGCACCAACGGCCGGATCGAGGATCTGCGCCTCGCGGCGTCGGTGCTGAAGGGTCAGAAGAAGGCCGACAACATCCGGATGCTTGTCGTCCCCGGGTCGGCCCGCGTCCGCCTGCAGGCCGAGGCCGAGGGCCTTGACCAGGTCTTCCTGGACTTCGGCGCCGAGTGGCGCGCCGCCGGCTGCTCGATGTGCCTCGGCATGAACCCCGATCAGCTGACCCCGGGGGAGCGCGCGGCGTCGACGTCGAACCGCAACTTCGAGGGCCGCCAGGGCAAGGGCGGCCGCACCCACCTGGTGTCGCCTGCCGTCGCCGCCGCCACCGCCATCGCCGGCCACCTGGCCGCCCCGGCCGACCTCTGATCGGAGATAAGTCACATGGACGCCTTCATCAACCACACCGGCATCGCCGTCCCGCTGCCCCGCAGCAACGTCGACACCGACCAGATCATCCCCGCGGTCTACCTGAAGCGGATCACGCGAACCGGCTTCGAGGACGGCCTGTTCTCCGCGTGGCGCAACGATCCCGAGTTCGTGCTGAACAAGGAGCCCTTCGTCACCGGCACCATCCTGATCCCCGGCCCGGACTTCGGCACCGGCTCGTCCCGCGAGCACGCCGTCTGGGCGCTGCAGAACTACGGCTTCAAGGTGGTCATCGGCACGCGCTTCGGCGACATCTTCCGCTCCAACTCGGGCAAGGCCGGCCTGCTCGTCGCGCTGGTCTCGGAGGAGGACCGCGACCGCCTGTGGGCCGCGATCGACGCCGATCCCAACGTCGAGACGACGGTGGACCTGCCGTCGCAGACGATCACCCGCGGCGACATCGTCGTGAGCTTCCAGATCGACGACTACACCAAGCACCGCCTGCTGAACGGCCTCGACGACATCTCGTTGACGCTGCAGCACGCCGACGCGATCTCCGCCTACGCCATGAGCGAA
>CAYVWO010000100.1:0-192 GCA_964455495.1 uncultured Tessaracoccus sp. | reverse complement strand
GTTCAAGCCGAAGACGTTGCCTGCTCGCACCGCCGGCTGAGCCTGGGTTTAGCCCGCCGAGTGCCCCGCATCGCAGGATGCGGGGCACTTTCGCGTCTGCTACTCGGGCGACCCGGAGGAATGACGCACAACGGGCCGCGTGGTGCCCGATCGGTCACGGACGGGCGGGTTGTGCGTCGAAACTCCGGGTGT
>CAYVWO010000099.1:8093-8365 GCA_964455495.1 uncultured Tessaracoccus sp. | reverse complement strand
GACCATCGCCCCGACGGAGCGGTCCGCGAGGTAAATGTTGCGGCTGATCGCCTGGTCGATCCACTTCTGCGCCCGCGCGGCCACGTGCAGGTACGCCGTCGGGTCCACCTGGAAGCTGGTGCGGTAGGTGTCCTTCAGCCACTGCGGCACGCCGTCGACCTTGCTCAGGTCGCCCTGGAAGCGCAGCAGGTCGTCGCGCACCCGCTCCCAGAGGCCGAGCCCCTTCAGGTCGGCGACCAGGTTGCGGTTGATCTCCAGGAACTTGCCCGACG
>CAYVWO010000099.1:7734-8083 GCA_964455495.1 uncultured Tessaracoccus sp. | reverse complement strand
ACGACGTCGTGCGGCTGAAGATCTGGCTGAACTGCGGGTCGAGGCCGGGCGTGGTGCCGGCGACCAGCCCGATCGACGCCGTCGGCGCGATGGCCATGAGCGTCGCGTTGCGGACGCCGCCGCGGACGCGGGCGCGCAGGTGGTCCCAGTCGAGGCGGGCCGTGCGGTCCACGTCGACGGGCACGCCGCGGTCGCGCTCCAGCTCGTCGAGGGTGTCGATCGGGACGAGGCCCCTCGACCAGCGCGAGCCGACGAAGTTGGCGTAGGGCCCGCGCTCGCGGGACAGGTCGCAGGACGCGTCGATGGCGTGCCAGCTGATGAACTCGACCACCTCGTCGATCACGTCCCA
>CAYVWO010000099.1:1351-7724 GCA_964455495.1 uncultured Tessaracoccus sp. | reverse complement strand
CGGGCGAGTCGTAGGCGAAGCCGAGCCGCTCGATGACGTCGGAGAAGCCCATCACGCCGAGGCCGACGGCGCGGTTCTCGCGGTTGGCGTGCTCGGCCTCGGGCACCGACGACGCGGTGATGTCGACGAGGTTGTCCAGCTGGCGCACGGCGGTGCGGACCGAGCGGGCCATGAGGTCCCAGTCGAACCGCGCGCCGCGTCCGGCCCCGACGAGGTGCCGCGCCAGGTTGATCGAGGCGAGGTTGCAGACGGCGACGTTGTCGGCGTCCTGCGGGAGGCAGACCTCGGTGCAGAGGTTGGAGAGGTGGATGGTGCCCGTGTTGTTGTTCAGGGCGCGCGTGTTGATGGTGTCCTTCCACGTCAGCCACGGGTGCGAGGTGGTCTGGAGCGTGACGAGGATGGCCTTCCACTGCTCGCGGGCGCGCATCTTCTTGAACCGGCGCAGCTCGCCGGACTCGGCCATGGCGGCGTACTCGGCGTAGCGGCGCGAGAAGGCCGCGCCGTACAGCTCGACGAGGTCGGCCGTGTCGAGGGGGTCGAACAGGTACCAGTCATCGTCGCCGGCTACGCGCTTCATGAACTCGTCGCTGATCCACACCGCGGTGTTGGCGGTGCGGACGCGGCGGTAGGGATCGCCGGAGTTCTGCTTCAGGTCCAGGAACTGGGCGAAGTCGAGGTGCCAGTTCTCCATGTAGAAGCACAGCGCGCCGAACTTCTTGCCGCCGCGGGAGACCGCGCGCAGCGTCGAGTCGATGGTGTGCATGAACGGGATGGGGCCGGTCGAGGTGGTGTTGTTGGACCGGATCGGCGAGCCCTCCGAGCGCAGCTTCGTCACCGACAGCCCGATGCCGCCGGTGCCCTTCGTCAGCCACATCACGTCGCGGACGGACTTGGCGATGTGCTCGATCTCGTCGTCCATCTGCATCACGAAGCAGTTCGACAGCTGCGCGTAGCGGGTGCCCGCGTTGACGAGCGTGGAGCCCGCCGCGAGGTACAGCAGCCGGCTCATCGCCTCGTACAGCTCCAGCGCGACGGCGGTGGGATCGGCCTCGTTGAGTGAGAGACCCATGGCCACCCGCATCCAGAAGAACTGGGGCACCTCGACGGGGCGGCGCGCCTCGTCGGTGAGCATGTAGCGGTTGCGCATGGTCTGGACGCCGATGAAGCGCAGGAGGTCGTCGCGCTCGGGGGCGAGCGCCGCAGCGAGACGTTCGAGGTCGAAGGACGTGGCCAGCTCGGGCGCGAGCAGCCCGGCGCGCACCGCGCGCTCGACGTAGCCGGGGAAGTGCAGGGCGTGCAGCTGCCGGATGGTCTCGGGCGCGCCGTCGCCGAACAGGTCGTGGGTGTCGCCGAAGACCTGCTTGTACAGCTTCTTGGTGAGCAGCCGGGCCGCGATGGTGTCGTAGGCCGGGTCGTCCTTGACGTTGGCGAGCGCGACGTGGATGACCGCGTCGTCGAGCTGGTCGGTGCCGATCCTGTCGAACAGCGTGATCTCGACCTCGGACTGGAGCTGGACCGCGCGGGTGAGCTCGTCGTCGAGCCCGCGGGCCGCGTCGGCGATGGACGCGGCGACCTCGGCGCCGTCGTAGTCGACCAGGGATCCGTCGCGCTTCTGCACGCGAATGGAAACGGTATTCATTGTTGTCTTCCCTCGAAGCACTGTTTCGTGGCAGGTCTTCGGACTCGCGAGCGCGCCTCTCGGCACCTACTGGCCGTCGCTTCCCAGGAGCTCTTCTCCCAGTGCTGATGACGGCGGTCGTTCTCGCATACCGCTGCGGGGCAGCTCCGGATTCTCACCGGATTCCCTCTTAGCCGCCCACCGGGATGGCGGACGGAACCACGTGCTCCGGGAACTATATGTTGAGACCTCGGGGATCGTCAAGCACTACATATAGGTCGCGCTACCCGGACACCCGTCGGCGGAACTGGGCAGCGGTCAGCTTGCGGCGCGACGCGATGGCCGTCACGGAGGCCGCAAGGGCGACGACGCCGAGAAGCAGCCCGGCGCCGATCAGGCCGGCAAGGCCGGTGCCGCCGGAGACGACCGTGCGAGCGAGCAGGAAGCCGTTGTGGACCGGCGAGACCGCCGCAAGCCCCGACAGCCAGCCCGTCGACGACGACACCGCCAAGCCCACCGTCACCGCGGCCAGCACCAGGGCGATGCCGCGGCCGACGTTGCCCAACCAGCCGACCAACGCGTGGTTGGCCAGCACGAAGCTGACGGCCAGGCCCGCGAGGACCAGCGCGAGCAGCGCCGTCGTCCCGAACGACAGCCTCAGGAACACGCCCGCCGCGACGGCCAGGATGACGCCCTGGCCGGCGGTCACCAGCGCCGGAAGCCCGACGGCCGCGGCCCACAGCCTAGCGCTCGAGGAGCGGGAGGACACCACGTCGCCGGGGACGGCACGCGCCGCAACGAACGACAACATCGCGCCTAGCCACAGGCCTATCGCGAGCAGCAGCGCTACGGTTCCCGCGGTGTTGAACGCGCCGTTCGGATTGGCGTCGGCCACGGGCGCAGCGATCACCTCCGACAGCGCGGCCCGGTCGGCCTCCGAGTAGCTCGGCAGGTCGCTCGCGCCCTTCTGCAGCTCGGCCTTGAACGTCGTCAAACCGTCGCTCAGCTGCTCGGCGCCGTCCGCGAGCTGGTCGAGCCCGTCGGCGAGCTGACCCGCGCCGCCCGAGAGCTCCCCGACGCCGCCCGCGAGCTGGCCCGCGCCATCGGCGAGCTGCGAGACGCCGTCGGCGAGCTGGTCGATGCCGTCGGGCAACGCGCCGATCTCGGAGTTCAGCTTCGCGATGCCGTCGTTCAGCTGCTTCGCGCCGTCGCCGAGGGCGTCGGCGTTGTCGACGATGGGCTGCGCGTTGGCCGTGATCTGGCCGACGCCGTCGGCCACCCCCGCCGCGGCCTGCTTGAGGGTGTAGCCGTTCGACTCGGTGTTGAGCGCCTGCGACCCCGCCCCGGCCCCCGCCTTGAAGCCCTCCAGCGCGGCGGCGTCCGCCGCTGCCATGGCGCCCTGCGCGAAGACCCCTGCCAGCATGCCGCAGGTGGCCTCGTCCAAGCCCTCCGGGCACTGGAACGCGCCCGCGACCGCCTGCCCGACGCCCGCGCCGATCTGCTGGGCCGCACCCTTCGCGGTGTCGTTGCCCGAGGCGAGTCCCTGCAAGACCTGGTCAACCTGGTCGAGTCCGTCGCGCACGCCGCTCGCGCCCCCCTCAAGCTGGCCTACGCCCTTGACCACCTGCTTGGCGCCCGAGGCGAAGCCGGGGATGCCGCCGAGCAGCTTGTCGGCGCCCTTCGCCAGCTCGCCGACGCCGGCGACGAGCTTCGGCGCCTCCTTCGCGAGCTCGCCCACGCCGTCGTCGAGTCGGCTCGCGCCGTCGGCGAGCTGGTCAGCGCCGTCGGCAAGCTTCCCCACGCCGTCGGTCAGCTCCGCGGCACCGTCGGCGCTCTGGCGGGTGCCGTCGGCCAGCTTGCCTGAGCCGTCGGCGAGCTGCTTCACACCGTCGATGATGGTTCCGAACTGGTCGCCGACGGAGTTCAGTCCGATGAAGACGTTGTCGAGGTAGGTCTCGGTGAGCGTCGAGTTCAGCGCCACCGCCGCCTGCCGCGCCACCCGGTCGGCGAACTGAGCGTCGGTGATGGGAGAGTTCTCGCTGACCGTGATCTCGATGGTCGCCTGCTTCGCCTTCGCCGCGTCGTTGGCGCTGAACGAGGTGGCCGCGGCGGAGAACCCCTCGGGGATGATCACGACGGCGGAGTACTCGCCCGAGGCGAGGTTGTCGCGGGCGATCTCCTCGTTGGCCAACGTCCACTGCACGTCGTCGCCGCTGGACGTGATGATCTCGGCGGCCAGTTGACGCCCCATCGGGATGTACTGGCCGTCGATGGTGACGGCCTCGTCGAGGTTGACGATGGCCGCCTGCACCGGGCCGTCCGCGGGACGGCGCGCCAGGCCGAGCAGCGTGCCGACGACCAGCAGCGGCACCAGCGCCAGCACGACGACGGAGATCCAGCTGAGTCGGCGGCCGCTCGCGGTCGATTCGGGCCTCATGCAATGCTCCCCTCGGCGAGGACGGCGAGTTCGACGACGCCGTCCGGAACGTAAAGGTCAAGGTGGGCCGCGCTCGCGCCGCACAGGACGACCGCGAAGCCCCGCCCCGCTCGGGCGCGGGCAAGAAGGTCGCGCAGGGCGGCGACCTCGGCGTCGGTGCCCGCGGCCTCGACGGTGTCGACGAAGGCCACCCCGCGGTCGGGTGGGCCTTGGCGCCTGATCGCGGACTCGACGTCGTGGACCAGGCCCAGGTCGACATAGCTCACGCGGCGCCGCACGCGCGCGGCGCCGTCGGGCAGCAGCTGCCCCGCAACCCGCGCGCGCCCGCCGGTGGTCTCCAGGCGCCCGCTCAGCGCGAGCGCCGCGCCGGTGCGCGCTCCGACGGGGCCGACCAGGCCGATCACGTTGCCGGGCACCACCCGCAGCGACAGGGGCGCGACGACGCCGTCGACGGCGAGGTCCTCGGCGAAGAGGACCGAGTCGTCGCCGGGCCAGTCGGCAAGGGCGAGCTCGCGGCTGAGGGCCTCCCCCTCGACGTCGAACGTCGGGAGCAGCTTGTCCAGCCACCTCGGGAGCCACCAGGCGCGCTCGCCGAGCAGCGCGAGCACCGCCGGCACGAAGGTCATCCGGATCACGAACGCGTCGATGGCCACGCCGAGCGCGAGCGCGAACGCGATCTGCTTGATCGCCATCATGCCCTCGGGGACGAAGAACGCGAACACGGAGAACATGATCAGCGCGGCCGCGACGACCACCGGGCCGGAGGCGACGAAGCCTCGCTTGATGGCGTCCTGCGCGGGGGCGCCGTGCACGTACTCCTCGCGCATCCGGCTGACCAGGAACACCTCGTAGTCCATGGCCAGGCCGAACAGGATGCCCATGAGGAGGATGGGCAGGAAGGAGATGATGGGCATGCCGCGCTCCAGGTTGACCACCTCCTTGAGGAAGCCGTAGTTGAACACGAGCGCGGTGGCGCCGAAGGCGGCGCCGACGCTGAGCAGGTAGCCCACCGTCGCCTTGACCGGCACCCACACCGAGCGGAACACGGCGGCCAGCAGCACAAGCGACAGCCCGACCACGAGCACGCCGAACGGCAGCAGGGCCTCGCCGAGGCGGCTGGACACGTCGTTCTGGATGGCGGTCACGCCGGTGACCGCGGTGCGGACGCCGAACTCGTCCTCCCACTGGTCGGCCTTGTCGCGCAGCGCGTCAGCCAGATCGGAGGTGGCTGCGTCGTCGGCCGCGGTGGTGGGAACCACCTGGATCAGGCCGGTGTCGACGTTGGCGTTGGGCGTGGCGACGGGGACCGCCGCGACGCCGGGCATCTGCTCGATCTCGGCCTTGATGCCGTCGAGCACCCCCATCGGGTCGTCGGAGGTGATGATATCGGCGGTGACGATCAGCGGGCCGTTGTAGCCCGGGCCGAAGTGCTCCGCAACGAGGTCGTAGGCGATCCGGTCCTGCTGCGTGACCGGGTTCTGCCCCGCGTTGGGCAGGGCGAGGTGCAGGTTCGCGGCCGGGATGCTGAGCGTGCCGAGCGCGGCGACGACCGCGACGATCGTGACGATCGGGTGTCTGGTTGTCACGCCGACCCACCAGGCGTACGCGCCGCCCGTGCCGCGGGTGGCGGCCCGCTTCTTGTTAGGCCTCGCGGGCTTGGGGCGCATCCGCTCGCCGAGCAGCGCGGCAAGCGCGGGCAGCATCGTCAACGCGATGAGGACGCCGAACCCGACCGCGACCGCGGCGAACGCACCCATGACGGTGAGGAACGGGATTCCCGCCACGCCCAGGCCGAGCAGCGCGAGCACGACGGTGACCCCCGCGAAGATCACGGCCGAGCCCGCCGTGGCCACGGAGCGGCCGATGGACTCCTCGGGGTCGACGCCCTTGCGGAGCTCGTCGCGGTGCCGAGACAAGATGAACAGCGCGTAGTCGATGCCGACCGCGAGGCCGAGCATCACCGCGAGCAGCGGCGCGGTGGAGCTGATCGTCATCACGCGGGTCAGCAGGAGCATCAGCGAGACGGCGATGCCGACGCCGACGATCGCCGTCAGGATCGGCAGGCCGGCGGCGACCAGCGAGCCGAGCACCGCGGCGAGAACCGCGAGCGCGACCACCAGGCCGATGGCCTCGACGATCGACAGCGCCGGGAGGTTGATGTTGAACGCCTGGCCGCCCATCGCGACCCGCCAACCCTCCGGCAGGCCATCCTGGACCGCGTCGCCGACCGCGGTCAGCTCGGCCAGCTGCTCCGGCGTCGCCACCTGGCCGATGTCCAGGTTGAGCTGCAGCATCGCCGCGGTGCCGCCGTCGGAGAT
>CAYVWO010000099.1:0-1341 GCA_964455495.1 uncultured Tessaracoccus sp. | reverse complement strand
GCTCGCTCCACGGCGAGGTGACGCTATCGACGGTCGAGACGCGCTCGAACTGAGCCACGGAATCCTCGATCGCCTCGCGCTGGCTCTCCACGTCCGCGCCCTCCGGGGCCACGAACAGCGCGGTCGCCGTCGTCGATGCCGCCTCCGGGAAGGTCATGTGGAGCCGCGTGTACGCCTCGGACGACGTGCTGCCGGGGATGGTGAAGGAGTCGTCGAAGGAGCCGCGGAGCGTGAAGCCGAGGCCGCCGAGCACGACGAGCAGCGCCAACCAGGCCGCAATGACGCGGCCGCGGTGGCGATAGCACCAGCGGCCGAGCACGTAGAGCGATGCGGACATGGTTCCCCTTAGGCGTCGATACGGAAGTGAATCCGAGGTCAGCATACAACTCTGTATCCATGCCGATACAAACCTGTATCGCGATATGGTTGGGGCATGTCAGAGACCACCCCGCGCCGGGAAGCCACCCGCCAGCGCCTCATCCAGGCCGCGATCGGGGAGTTCGCGCGAAAGGGGATCGACGCCACCAGCGTCGAGCAGATCTCCGAGGCCGCAGGCTTCACGCGGGGCGCGTTCTACTCCAACTTCGAGGACAAGGACGACCTCATCCTCGCGATCCTCGAGGAGGGGCACCGGGCGACCACCGCCCAGTTCCAGGCGAAGGTCGCCGACCTGCCCGACGGCATCACCATCGACGGCGCCGTCCGCCAGCTGCTCGCCGCGAAGGAGGTCTCCCCCGAGGTCTACACGACCATGCTGGAGATCCGGCTCCGCGGCCGCCGCGACCCCGCGCTGCTTCGCCGCCTGACGGCGTTACGCGAGGAGATGGAGCCGCGGTTCGCAGCCGTGCTCCAAGCCGCCGCGGATCGATTGGGCCTCGAGCCCACCGCGGACATCGACGTCCTGATCGACATCTTCGACGCCCTGCACGACGCCACCTTCATCTCCGGGGCAGACCTCACCGACCCGGACAACTCGCGCCTCACCCAGCTGATCGGCTTCGTCGCGCGCCAGTTCACCCGCCCCGTCGGGGAGTAGCGGACTACCCGCCGAGGCCGAGTCCGGCGACGTCGCCGATGACGACGATCGCCGGGGGGCGGACGCCGTTGGCCTCGGACACCTGGGCGATGTCCGCGAGCGTTCCGGTCCACGAGCGCTGCGTGGCCGTCGACCCATCGGCGACGATGGCCGCTGGCGTCGCGGCGGGGAGGCCGCCGTCGATCAGGGCGGCGGTGATCTCCGGCAGGCACTTCACGGCCATGAGGAGCACGAGCGTCGTGCTGGTGGCCGCGAGGGCCTTCCAGTCGAGCTGGCTGCGCGGGTCCCCCGGCGGGACGTGGCCC
>CAYVWO010000098.1:5476-8380 GCA_964455495.1 uncultured Tessaracoccus sp. | reverse complement strand
GGTGACGCCGACGTAGGCGAGGCGCCGCTCCTCCTCCAGCTCGTTCGGGTCGGTGAGGGCGCGCATGTGCGGGAAGATGCCCTCCTCCATTCCCGTGAGGAACACCGTGTCGAACTCCAGGCCCTTCGCGGTGTGCAGGGTCATCAGCGTGACGATGCCCTTTCCCTCGTCGTGCTCGGGCACCTGGTCCGAGTCGGCGACCAGCGCGACGCGCTCCAGGAACGCGGCAAGCGAGTCGTCAGGCTCCGGCATCCCGGCGACGAGCCCGGTGGCGACGGCGTCCTCGTCCAGGTCGACGGCGTTGGCACCGGCCACGAACTCGGCGGCCACCGACACCAGCTCCTCGAGGTTCTCGATGCGGGTCTCGTCCTGCGGGTCGGTCGAGTTCTGCAGCTCGGGCAGGTAACCGGACTCCTTGAGGATGGAGACGAGCACCTCGTCCGCGGGCACGCCCGCCGCGACCATCCCGCGGTGCAGGTTCATCACGTCGACGAAGCCCTGGATGAGCCGCTGGGATCGGCTGGCGAGCCCCGGCGCCTCGGAGGCGCGCTGCAAGGCGTCGAAGAAGCTGATCCGCTCCGCCGTCGCCAGGGCCGCGATCGCGGCCTCCGCCCGGTCCCCGATGCCGCGCTTCGGCACGTTCAGGATGCGCCGCACGGACACGTCGTCGGCCGGGTTCACCAGCGACCGCAGGTAGGCCAGCGCGTCGCGGATCTCGCGGCGCTCGTAGAAGCGCACGCCGCCGACCACCTTGTACGGCATGCCCACCCGGATGAACACCTCCTCGAACGCCCGCGACTGCGCGTTGGTGCGGTAGAACACCGCGGTGTCGCCGTACTGGCTGACGCCGTCGTCGGAGAGCTTGTCGATCTCGGTGGCGGCGGAGTGCGGATCCTCCTGCTCGGTGTCGGCGACCCAGCCGACGACGAGGTCGCCCTCGCCGAGGTCGCTCCAGAGCCGCTTGTCGCGGCGCCCCTGATTGCGCGAGATGACCGCGTTGGCTGCCGTCAGGATGTTGTGCGTGGAGCGGTAGTTCTGGTCGAGCACCACCGTGGTTGCGCCCGGGAAGTCGAGCTCGAAGTCGAGGATGTTGCGGATGGTCGCGCCGCGGAACGCGTAGATGGACTGGTCTGAGTCGCCGACGACCATCAGCTCCGCGGGATCGGCGAGCGGCGAGCCGTCGACGACGCCGACGGTGGGATCGCCGCAGAGCTCACGGATGAGCGCGTACTGCGCGTGGTTGGTGTCCTGGTACTCGTCGACGAGCACCTGGCGGAAGCGGCGCCGGTACTTCTCCCGGACGTCCGGGAACGCTTGGAAGAGGTGCACCGTGGTCATGATCAGGTCGTCGAAGTCCAGCGCGTTGGCGGCGGCCAGCCGCGACTGGTACTCGCCGTAGGCCTCGGCGTACGCCTTCTGCGGCGGCGTCTGCGCGTTGGCGGCGGCCGTCTCGTGGTCGACCAGCTCGTTCTTGAAGTTGCTGACCGCCGTCATGACGGCGCGGACCGGGTAGCGCTTGGGGTCGAGCTCGAGGTCTCGGATGACAAGCGACATGAGCCGCTTGGAGTCGGCGTCGTCGTAGATGGAGAAGCTCTTCGAGATGCCGAACCTGTCGATGTCGGCGCGCAGGATCCGCACGCAGGCGGAGTGGAAGGTGGAGACCCACATCAGCTTCGCGCGGTTGCCGACGAGGTCGACGACGCGCTGGCGCATCTCCGCAGCGGCCTTGTTCGTGAAGGTGATGGCCAGGATCGAGCCCGGGTGGACGCTCCGCTCCGACACGAGGTAGGCGATGCGGCGGGTGAGCACGCGCGTCTTGCCCGAGCCTGCTCCCGCGACGACGAGCACCGGCCCGCCCTCGTGGACTACGGCCTCCCGCTGCGGCCCGTTCAGCCCGTCGAGCAGTTCCTCGACGCTGACCCTCCTCCCTCGCGTGGGAGCCCCCTCGCCGCCGTGCCGCGGCGGCCGCGGGGCCGCGTCGTCGGGCTGGAAGAGAACGGAGAGGTCGGGGAAAAGGGAGTCGCTCATGTCGGGGCTCAGACTACCCGCAGGCCGCCCGTCGGTATGCTGTCGGCCATGCGAAGGACCCTCTCCTCGGCCCGTCGTCTCCTCAACCGCGTGACCCTGGGCCTCTTCCTCGCCCAGATCGCGACAATGGTCTTGCTCACCGTGCTCGAATCATTCAGGAAGAAGCGGCGCAAGCTCCGCCGCTTCCCGGTCACGCCCCCGGAGCCGCTGCACGTCAACCGCAACGAGGTGACCGTCTACACCTACGGCGCGGACCTCTACGACGCCATGATCGAGGCCATCGACGCCGCCACCGACCACGTGTACTTCGAGACCTACATCTGGAAGGGCGACGAGGCGGGTCGGCGCTTCGTCGACGCCCTAGCCCGGGCGGCCGACCGCGGCGTCGACGTGTATGCCGTGTGGGACCAGTTCGGGAACATGGTCGTTCCGCGGTCCTTCTACCGGTCGATCCCCGGGAACATCAACACCTTCGCCTATCCAGCGCTGCCGAGGCCGTGGTCGATCCAGACCTGGGGCTTCGATCACCGCAAGCTGATGACCGTCGACGGCACGGTCGGCTTCGTCGGCGGGTACAACATCGGCTCGCTCTACGCGACGGGCTGGCGCGACACCCACTGCCGCGTGACCGGCCCCGACGTCGCCGAGCTCGAGAACGCGTTCATCGACTTCTGGAACATGTACGCGGGCAAGCGCCACGATCGGATCGAGCGCAACCCGCACCGCGGCTGGCAGTTGCAGCTGCGGGTGCACCGCAACTCGCCGCGGCTGTCGGTCTACCCCATCCGCAACATGTACCTGGAGGCCATCGACCGCGCCACCGAGCGGATCTGGCTGACCCACGCCTACCTGATCCCCGACGACGACTTCGTCGCG
>CAYVWO010000098.1:3865-5466 GCA_964455495.1 uncultured Tessaracoccus sp. | reverse complement strand
CCTCCGGGACGCCGCCCAACGCGGCGTCGACGTGCGGATCATTGTGCCCGCGCAGTCGAACCACGTGGTCGCCGACTGGCTGTCGCGCGGCTTCTACGGCAACCTGCTCGACTCCGGCATCCGGCTCTTCCTCTACCAGCAGGCGATGGTGCACTCGAAGACGGCGACCATCGACGGCGTGTGGTCGACGATCGGAACCGCGAACCTGGACCGGGTGAGCCTCATGGGCAACTACGAGGTCAACCTCGAGGTCACCGATCCGGAGGTCGCCCAGTTCATGGAGAAGGTGTTCCGCCGCGACGAGTCGAACTGCATCGAGGTCAGCGCCGACCGCTGGCACGATCGCTCGCTGGCCGCGAAGGCGACTGAGGCGCTCCTCTCCCCCTGGCGCCCCATCTTCTGATCACCAGAAGACGGCCACCGCGGCGTTGGCCAGCGTCAAGCCGAAGATGGCCCAGAAGGCTCCGTTCGGGACGGCGTCGCGCTTCCTGTTGATCAGGACCAGCACGAGGATCGCGGCCAATACCAGCGTCTTCACCGCGATCTTGGCATGGTTGACCGAGCCGTCGCCCATCTCCGCGATCCCGACGAGCAGCAGGCCGGTGACCACCTGGGTATAGGCGCCGTGCAGCATCGCCTTGTTGACGACGCGCGGGCCGGCCTTCAGCTGCGCGAATGCGCCGCCGAACAGGGCGGCGAAGCCGACGAGGTGGAGCAGAACGAGCAGGCTGTGCAGGAAGTCCATGGGCCTCACCGTATCCGATCCTCCCTGACTACCCCGGTTACAGCGCTCTTCAGGGTCGGCTCAGGGCGATTCACGATGCACGGCCACTCGCGGTCGTGGCAAGCTGAGTGCCATGATCACTTACATCATCGTCGGACTCGTCGCGGGCGCCATCGCGAAGGCCCTCCTTCCTGGGCGCATCGGCGGAGGCTGGCTCTCCACCCTGGTTCTCGGCCTGGTCGGCGCCTTCGTGGGCGGCATCATCGCCGACGTCGTCTTCCACACCGCCGCATACAGCCTGCTGCCCCGCATCGGCTGGGCCACGACCGGAGCCGTTGTCGTCCTCGCCGTCAAGGGCTGGCTGAGCAGCCGCTCTTCGAGCTGATCCGCAAGGATTTGCCAACGTCGCGGCCCAACTGGCACGAAGATGCCGGTTGGGCCGCGATGTTGGTGAGTCCTTGCAGCTACACCAAGTGGCGGTCCGTGGCCCACTTGGTGAGCTGGTGGCGGTTGCTCAGTTGGAGCTTGCGCAGGACGCTGCTGACGTGGGTCTCGACCGTCTTGATCGAGATGAACAGCTCCTTCGCCACCTCGCGGTACGAGTAGCCGCGCGCGATCAGCTTCAGCACCTCGCGCTCGCGTGCGCTCAGCTTGTCCAGCTCCTCGTCGATGCTCGAGATGTCGACGGCGCCGGAGAACGCGTCGAGCACGAACCCCGCGAGGCGCGGCGAGAAGACGGCGTCCCCGCCGGCGACGCGCGCCATGCCCTCCAGCAGCTCCTCGGAGTTGATCGATTTGGTCACATACCCGCGGGCGCCCGCGCGGATGACGCCGATGACGTCCTCGGCGGCATCGGATACCGACAGCGCGAGGAACT
>CAYVWO010000098.1:0-3855 GCA_964455495.1 uncultured Tessaracoccus sp. | reverse complement strand
CCTTCTTGATCACCTCTGCGCCGCCGCCGCCGGGCAGGTGCACGTCGAGGAGGACCACGTCGGGCTCGTTGGCCAAGACGGCGGCAACCGCGGTGTCTACGTCCTCGCCCTCGCCGACGACGGTGCAGCGCGCGCCGATCTCGTGGCGCACCCCCGCCCGGAACATCGCGTGATCGTCGACGATCACCACCCTCAGGTCCTCGACGCTTACGTTCGCGCTCTCGTCGCTCATCAGCCGATCTCCACCCTCACCTCTGTGCCGTGCCCGGGCTCGGAGCGGATCGAGGCCGTGCCGCCGTACCGCTCCATGCGGGCCATGATCGATTCTCGCACGCCCATGCGGCCCGGCGGCACCACGTCTGGGTCGAAGCCCGCGCCGCGGTCTCGCACGAACACCTCGACGTGGCCGTCCTCGGCCTCCGCGTACACGTCGATCCGCGGCGCTCCGGAGTGCTTCGCCGCGTTGGTCACGGCCTCCCCGACCGCCATGACGAGCGCCTCGACGCGGTAGTCGACGTCGGCGTCGCCAACGCACACGAGCTCGACGTCCACCGGGAAGCGCCCCTCGACGTCGACGACGATCTCCCGCAACGCCGACCTCAAGGAGGCTGCGCGGGCCGTCTCCCCGTAGAGCCAGGTGCGCAGCTCGCGCTCCTGCTTGCGGGCCAGCTGCGCGACGGCGGCGGGGTCGTCGGCCTGGCGCTGGATGAGGGCGAGGGTCTGGAGCACGGAGCCGTGGAGGTGGGCCGCCATGTCGGCGCGGGCGGCCTCGCGCAGCCTGGCGGCGTCGGCCTGGCGGACCCTCGCGCGCTGCTGATACAGCCAAGGTGCGGCGACCACGACCACGCCCGCGAGCAGCACGCCCGAGGCGCCGAGGACGCCGGGCAGCTGGGTGAGGCCGATCTGCGTGGCAAGGATCCAGCTCACGCCGAGGCCGACGAGGACGAGGCCGCCGACGAGGCGCACCACGCTCATCGTGCCGCCGCCGCGCGTGATCCGCTGCCACAGGCCGCGCCGGGCGTCATCGCGCATGGCGACGTGCTCGTCGACCTGGAGCCAGATGGTGACCACCCCGACGCCGCCGAGCACGGCCGGCCAGAACAGCCGCGACGGCAGGGCGCCGCCCGAGACGAACAGCCACAGCAGGCCGACGGCGATCACCGCTCCCGCGATCAGCACGCCGTCGTCGGGCTTGGCCGGACGCGCGGCGGCCGGGCGCATCCCGCGCCTCGTCGCCGTCTCAAGCCCTGCCGGGAGCGCCGGGCCGGTCACGCGCGGGACGAGCACCCACAGCACCCCGTACGCGAGCGCGCCGGCGCCGGAGAAGAGGGCGAGGACAACGAACGCGGCCCTGACGACGTTGACGCTCACGCCGAGGTGGGCCGCCAGCCCTTGCGCAACGCCCGCGATCATGGCGCCGTCGTCGGCGCGTCTCAGCGGCGCGCGTGCGGGCGCGTCGGGCGCGACGGGGAGCTGGCTCATGGCCCCAGCCTGACACGCCGGGGAACCCAGGGCCAGCCGAGGGGCGACATCCCAGGGGGCGTTCAGGGCGTCACCTGATGGATGGGAGTGGCAAGAGGCGCCAAGATGGGACGCATGGCATCCGAACTCGATCTGGCGTGGCTCGACCCGAGCCTTCGCGGCCTTACCCGTCGCGACGCCTCGGGCCTCGGCTCCGGCCTGTGCCGCGCGATCGCCGAGCGGATCGGCGTCGACCCCGTGCTCGTGCGCGTCGCGCTCATCGTCCTCATCCTGAGCGGCGGCCTCGGCATCGGCCTCTACGCATGGGGCACCATCCTGACCCGCGGCCCGTCCGGCACGCGTCCCATCGATTCGGTCCTCCCCACGTTCACGACGTGGTCCTCGCTCGCGCAGAAGGCCGTCGTGGCCGCGACCATCGTCCTCGTGATGGCGACCATCGGGCAGGTCATGCCGCTGCCCTGGGCGGCTGGCGTCCTCGGCCTCGTCGTGTGGGCCTGGCTGCGCCGACGCAATCCCGGGGCGCTCCCGCAGGCCGAGGACGTCGTCGACGATGCCGAGGACGACGAGCTGCTGATCGGGAGGTGGCGCACCCGCATGGCCTCTGCCGCGCGATCCGCCGCGGAACCCGCGCAGCCGCTCCCCACCGTCGACCTGTACTCCGCGCCCGCCCCGGTTGCCGGCCCGAGGCCTCGCCCGGCCTGGCTCGCCGGCCTGCTGATCCTTGCCGCGATGGGCGCCGTCGGCGCGGTGTCCTCGTTCGCGCTTGGCGTGACGCCGATGGTGTCGCTCGCGGCGGTCACGATCGTGGGCGGCGCGCTCGTCGTCGGCTACGCGCTCCTCGCCCGGCAGCACAGGCTCCCCCGGCTGATCCTCGCGGCGGTGGCCGTGCCACTCGCGATGAGCGGTTGGCTTGCCACGCAGGCCGCCGGCCCGCTGCTGCCGTCCCCCGACGCTGCCACCTTCTCCGTGATCGCCTCCGATAAGACGATCGACCTGACCGGCATCGACACCTCGAAGGTGGACGCCGTCGAGATCAAGGCCGTCGCATCGAATGTCGAAGTGCTGCTCCCCGGGCCGGTCGAGGACCTGCGCACGACCTCGCGGCTGTCGGACGTCACCGTCGACGCGTGGCCGGATGACGCGAAGCCCTTCGACGTCACCCTGATCGTCGACGCCACCGCCTCCGACGTTCGCCTGGTGGTGAGGCAGCCATGAGCCGCCCCGGCCTCGACGTTGGCGCTATCGCGCTGGGCATGGCCGCCGTCGGCTTCGGCGTCGTTCTCCTGTTCTCCAGCCTCGTCCTCATGTCCTTCATCCAACCGATCCTCGCCGCCATCCTGATCGCGGCCGGCGGGCTCGGGCTCCTTCTCAGCCGCGTTCGTCCCCCGAAAGGAAAGTGAATTCCATGTCCCTTACCCGTAGCCGCAACGGCATGATCGCCGGCGTCGCCTCCGGTATCGCCCGCTCGCTCAACGTCGACCCCACCATCATCCGCATCGCGTTCGCGCTGCTCGCCGTCTTCGGCGGCGGCGGCGTGCTGATCTACGTCATCCTCTGGCTCGTGATCCCCCGCGAGTCCGACGGCGGCACCGTCGCAGAGGAGGGCTTCACCAAGGCCCGCCAGTGGTACGACGACAGGAAGAACGGCCCCCAGGGCGGCTCCTTCTGACCGCTCCTTGAGCCAGGCGCGCCGACGGAGTCGGCCGCGACTGCGTCGAAAGGCTGGTGACCCGGCGCAGGGGCTCGATCGAGTTCCCGCGCCGGGTCACCAGCCTTTCGACACGGTCCGGGCGCTACGCGCCAGGGACCGGCTCAAGGAGCGTACTCACTCCCATTCGATGGTGCCCGGGGGCTTGCTCGTGATGTCCAGCGCGACCCGGTTGACCTCGGCGCACTCGTTGGTGATGCGGTTGGAGATCTTCTCCAGCAGCTCGTAGGGCAGGCGGGCCCAGTCGGCGGTCATCGCGTCGTCGGACGTGACCGGGCGCAGCACGATCGGGTGGCCGTAGGTGCGGCCGTCGCCCTGGACGCCGACGGAGCGGACGTCGGCCAGCAGCACCACGGGGAACTGCCAGATCTCGCGCTCCAGCTTCGCGTGCGCCAGCTCCTCGCGGGCGATGGCGTCGGCCTGGCGCAGCGTCACCAGCCTGTCCTCGGTCACCTCGCCGACGATGCGGATGGCAAGCCCCGGGCCGGGGAACGGGTGCCGCCAGACCATCTCCTCCGGAAGGCCGAGCTGCAGGCCGACTGCGCGCACCTCGTCCTTGAACATCTGGCGCAGCGGCTCGATGAGCGTGAACTGCAGGTCGTCGGGAAGTCCGCCGACGTTGTGGTGGCTCTTGATGTTGGCCGCGCCCTCGCCGCCGCCGGACT
>CAYVWO010000097.1:0-8425 GCA_964455495.1 uncultured Tessaracoccus sp. | reverse complement strand
GAGGGCCTTGCCGCCGAAGTAGGTGTCAGCCGGGTAGTCTTTCGCAGCCGCGATGTCGACCGTCAGGGCCTCCCGCAGCTCGTCGGACTCCTCGCCGGAGAGGCCGGACAGGTCCAGCTCCCCACGAGCCTCGTAGGCGGTGGTCTCCCACGAGATCTCGTTGCCCTCGCAGGCCTGCATGGTGCCGAAACTGCTGGCGTAGGTGCCGAGGTCGCAGGTGGCGGAGTCGTCGCTCTGGTGCGGCATCCGCGCCACGACGGTGGGCTCGTCGGCCTGGTAAGTCAGCGTGGTCCGCACCTCGGAGCCCACCTCGTAGGAGGTGCCTGTGGCCGTCACGGGGCCCGCCAGCTCGGCGATCCGCCTGTCGATGTCCGCGGCGGTGTAGAGGCCGCCGTCGAGCTCGCCATGCAGATGGTGCACGTCGATCGCCCCCCGGTGGCGCTCGCCGCGGGGGCCGACGGCGGGCTCGGCACTGACGCGACCGCGGTTGCCGCCGCGATCGCCGAGGTGGACAGGGGCGACGGCGTCGCCATCCTCGTCGACCTCGGTTCCGCGCTGATGAGCGCGGAACTGGGGATCGAGCTCTACGGGCGGCCGGATGCGGATGTCCGCATCCTCCCCGCCCCGTTCGTCGAGGGCCTCATCCTGGCCGTCATCCAGGCCTCGGTCGGGGGAAGCCTCGACTCCGTGGCCCGCGAGGCGTCCGGCGCCATGGCCCCGAAGCTGGCGGCCATCGGGATCGAGGAGGAGCCCCCGGCCGCGCCGATCCCGGCGCCCCCCGTCCCGGACATCACCCCCGCCGCCGAGGCGCTGGCCGAGGCCGTCGTCGTCAACGCGAACGGCCTGCATCCGCGCCCCGCGGCCCTGCTCGTGGCCGAGGCGCGCAAGTTCGACGCCGACGTGAAGGTCCGCTGCCGCGACATCGGTCCCGTGTCGGCGAAGAGCGGCGTCGGCCTCGCCTCGCTGCACGCGCAGAAGGGCGACACGCTGCGGTTGAGCGCCACGGGGCCGGAGGCCGAGCAGGCCGTCGAGGCGCTCGCGCTGTTGGTCTCCTCGGGTCTCGGGGAGTGACGCGTCGCGCGCGCCGCCGCGCCGCCGCCGGGTTAGGCTGAGCGCCATGAGCGAGACGCACCCCAACCTCCTTGCCTCCGACGTCGTCGTGCACCTGCCGGAGGACCCCGCGCTTACCGCGATCGCCGAGCGCGGCAAGGAGCACTTCCTGGACGTCGTAGCGGAGCACCCGGCGTCGTCGCTCTGCTGGGCGCTGCTCGCGGAGACCTGCCTCGCGGAGGAGGGGGTCGGCAACGCCGTCGCCGCCTACGCCTACGCGCGCACCGGCTACCACCGCGGCCTCGACGCGCTGCGCCGCAACGGCTGGAAGGGCAGCGGCCAGATCCCCTGGGAGCATGAGCCCAACCGCGGCTTCCTCCGCGCTCTGTGGGCGCTGAGCGTCGCCGCCGGCCGGATCGGCGAGGCCGAGGAGCAGGAGCGCTGCGCGCAGTTCCTCCGCGACTCGTCCGAGGAGGCCTTCCAGGCCCTGTCGGCGTAACGCGCGTCGAATCAGGCAGCTCTCTCGACCCGCACCGGGGTCGTCAGGACGCGGCCCTCGGGGACGACGCGGCGCCCGCCGACCAGGTTCACGCTCAGGCCCCGCAGCCTGTCCTCCGACGAGTGGCCCGCCGACAGCAGGATCTCGCCCGGCTCGACGACGCGGCGGCCGTCGACGCCGGTGAAGGAGAAGCGATCGGCGTGGAGCTCGAACGTCACCCGGCGCGACTGGCCCGCCGCGAGGTCGACCTTCGCGAACCCGACGAGCTGCTTCAGCGGGCGCACCACCTCGGCCCACGGGTCCTCCAGGTAGAGCTGCACCACCTCGGCGCCGTCGCGGCCGCCGGTGTTGGTCACCGTGACCGCGTACTCGACCGCCCCGTCGACGGGGATCTCCGGCGCGGAGACCGCGGGCTCCGTCAGCGCGAACGACGTGTACGACTCCCCCGCCCCGAACGGGTACAGCGGGCGGGGGTCGAGGTTGGAGATGCCGTCGGAGACCCAGCCGAGGGTAGGCGCCAGGTAGGTCCCCGGCTGGCCGCCGCGCAACGCGGGGATGGCGATGGGCAGCCGACCCGACGGGTTCACCGCGCCGGTGAGGATGGACGCGATGGCGTCCGCACCCTCGACCCCGGGCATGAACGACTGGACGACGGCGGCCGCGCGCGCCGCGTACTCGCCCAGCGCGTACGGGCGCCCGGTCACCAGCAGCAGGACGGTGGGCGTGCCCGTGTCGAGCACCCGGTCGACCAGCTCGCCCTGGCGCCCCGGCAGGGCGAGGTCGACGACGTCGCAGCCCTCCCCGGACGTGCCGACGCCGAACAGCCCGGCGATGTCGCCGACGGTGAGGATGGCGAGGTCGCTTGCCGCGGCGAGCGCGACCGCCTCGTCGAGCGCCTCGTCCGTCCCGTCGACGAACCCGCAGCCGGGCGCGAAGGCGACCTCGCCGTCGAGCGCCTCGAACGCCTCCGGGAGCGAGCGGATGTCGAGGCCGGTCCGGCGGCCCGGGAAGTTCGACATCACGTGATTGGGGAACGAGTAGCACCCCATGAACGAGCGCACGTCCTCCCACACGGGGCCGACGACGGCGACCCGGCCGAGCCCCGCGCCGAGCGGCAGCGCGCCGTCGTTCTTCAGCAGGACGACGGACTCCTCCGCCATGCGCCGGGCGACGGCCCGGTTGCCCGGCGAGTCGAGGTCGCGGTCGGGGGCGTCGCCGCCGGCCGGCTCCCAGCCGGGGTCGAGCAGCCCGAGCTCCGCCTTCTGCGTCAGCACGCGCAGGGCCGCGCGGTCGACGTCGGCCTCGGCGACCAGCCCGCGCGCGACGGCCTCGGGCAGGTCGCCGAAGGGGCCGGTCTCGGGGAGCTCGACGTCGAGGCCCGCCCGCAGCGCGAGCGCGGCCGCGGTGGCGCCGTCGGGCGCGACGCGGTGGGTGTGGATGAGGAAGGGGATGGACCAGTAGTCGGAGACGACGATGCCGTCGAAGCCCCAGCGGTCGCGCAGCACCCCGGTGAGCAGCCGCCGGTCGGCGACGGTGGGCACGCCGTCGATGTCGCAGTAAGAGTTCATCACGGCCTTCACCCCGCCGCGCACCGCCATCTCGAAGGGCGGAAGCATGACGTCCTCGAGCTCACGGACCCCCATCGAGATGGGCGCGTGGTTGCGGCCCGCGCGCGAGGCGGGGTAGCCAACGAAGTGTTTCAGCGTCGCGTGGACGCCCTCGGACTGGAGCCCCTGCACGTACGCGGTGCCGAGCGTCCCGACGAGATAGGGGTCCTCGCCACAGGTCTCCTCGACGCGGCCCCACCGGTAGTCGCGGACGACGTCGAGCAGCGGCGAGAGCCCCTGGTGGACGCCGAGGGCGCGGAGGTCGGCGCCGATCGCGGCGGCCATGTCGCGGACCAGCTCGGGGCGCCAGGTGGCGCCCCACGCGATGGCCGCGGGGTAGACGGTGGCGCCGAGCGTCGTGATGCCGGTGAGGCACTCCTCGTGCGCGAGCGCGGGGATCCCGAACCGCGACGCCGCCCGGACCTCCGCCTGCCGCGCGCGCAGCTCGGCACGGCCCTCGGCGACGGTGACGGGGCCGGTGCCGAAGATGCGGGTCAGCTGGCCCAGCCCGTCGCGGTGGGCCTCCTCCCAGCCCGTGGCCGCCATCGCGTGCTCCATGGGCGCGACGTCGTGGTGCTCCCCGTCGTCGGGTGCGGCCTCGGCGCGGGGCCGGTTCCAGAACGAGCCGAGCTGAGCGGCCTTCTCGGCCAGCGTCAGCTCGGCGAGGAGCGCCTCGGCGCGGGCCCGGGGGGCGAGCGTCGTGTCCTGCCAGGTGGTCATCTTTGTCCCTTGGTGGTGTCAGCCCTTGACGGCCCCGGAGAGGCCGCCGACGATCTTGCGCTGCATGGCGAGGAAGAAGATCATCGCGGGGATCATGGAAAGGCTGGTGAAGGCGAAGACGCCCGCGGTGTCGGAGGCGTGCTCCGTCGAGTAGTCCGCCACGCCCAGCGGGAGGGTCCGCATGTCGCCCTGGAGTAGGAGCAGCGGGAGCAGGTACGCGTTCCAGGAGCCGACGAACGCGAGCACGCCGACGGTGACGAGTCCCGGCACCGACAGCGGGAGGATCATGGTGGAGAAGATCCGGATCCGGCTGGCGCCGTCGATCTGGGCCGCCTAGTCGATCTCGTTCGGGATCGCCTGGAGGAACGGACGCAGGATCACGATGGTGATGGGGAGCGCGAAGGCGGCCTGCGGCAGCGCGACGCCCCACCACGTGTTGCTCATCTGGAGGTCCTTGGAGACGATGATGAACAGCGGGATCACGGCGACGGTGGCCGGGAAGAGCAGGCCCAAGACGAACACCATGTAGAGCGGCTCTCGGAGCCGGAAGTGGTACCGCGACAGCGGGTAGGCCGCCATCAGGCCGAGCAGCACGACGAGCCCCGTCGTCAGCAGCGCCACCACCACGGAGTTGAGCGCGTAGGTCCAGAACCGCGATCCCGTGAGGACGTTCAGGTAGTTCGTCCACACCCACGGGTTGGGAAGGGCCGCGGGCCGGTCGGCCAGCTGCGCATTGGTGCGGAAGCCACCGAGCACCGCGTAGAGCACGGGCCCCAGCGAGAGGGCCGCGGCGACGAGCGCGACGAAGTAGACGAGCGGGTTGGCGCCGCGGGGTCTGCGGCGCGGGGCGGCTGCGGCGCTCATCGGCGGGCCTTTCGTGGGGAGTCCGCGAGGTTGTCGCGGCTGAGGATGAACCGCTGATAGAGCAGCGCGAAGGTGAGTGCGATCACGAAGAGCACCACCGACGCGGCGCCCGCGATGCCGTAGTTGGAGCGCTTCGTGCCCTCGTTGATGAGGAACGTGGCCATGGTCGTCGTCGCGTTGGCCGGGCCGCCCTTGGTGAGGATCCACACCATGTCGAACAGCTGCAGCGAGCCGACCATGGAGAGGAAGGCCCAGGTGCGCAGCGTCGGGCCGAGCAGCGGGATGGTGATGTGCCATTGGGTGCGCCACCAGGACGCGCCGTCGATCTGCGCCGCCTCCTCCAGCTCCTGTGGGACGCCCTGCAGCCCGGCGAGGAAGAGGATGATGGCCAGCCCGACGTACTTCCAGGTCAGCACCACCATCACGGTCCAGAGCGCGTACTCCGGCGTGCCGAGGAAGCCCTGGGCCGGGCCTTGGATGCCGACGGCGGCAAGCAGGGAGTCGATGACGCCGTACTTGGGCTGCAGCAGCTGGAACCACACGACGCCGGCGATGACCTCCGCCAGCACGTAGGGGACGAACACGACCGTGCGAAGCAGCCCCCGGCCCCTGATCTTCTGGTTCAGCAGCAGCGCGATCGCGATGCCGAGCGGCAGCTGAATCGCGATGGAGGCCACGACGATGAACAGGTTGTGCCCGAGCGCCCCGATGAACACGTCATTGGTCAGGACCGAGACGTAGTTCTTGAGGCCGACGAAGTCGACGAGCGGGCCGAAGCCCTTCCATCGGTAGAGCGAGAACTGCACGGCCCGAACCATGGGCCAGACGACGAACATGGCGAACAGGATCAGCGCCGGGGCGGTGAACGCGACGACCTCGACGGCCATGCCCCAGTCCCGCGGCCGGTGGCCGCGGGACTGGACGGTGGATGGAGCCATCACTTCTCCGCGTCAGCGGCTTCCTGCGTGGCGGTGACGATGTCCTGCGGGCTCGCCTGGCCGGCGAACATCAGGGCGATCGCGTCGTTCATCGCGCCGCCGACGGAGGTGCCGAAGGCGGTGTCGAAGTACAGCTGGACGCGGGCCGCGTTGTCGCGAACCTCGAGCAGCGTTGCGAGGGCGGGGTCGGACACGTACTGCGTCGCGCTGGGGTTCGTGGGGAGCCCCATGTCCTGCTCGGCGAAGCCCTTCTGGACGTCGTCGGAGAGCAGGTAGTTCACGAACTCGACGGCCGCGTCGGGGGCGTCGGCCGGGATGCCCCAGGCGTCGCCGCCGCCGAGCGCGGAGCTCGGGTCGCCGAGCTGGCCCTCGAAGGACGGGAAGGCGAACCAGCCGGTCGCGTCGCCGAGGCCCTTGTTGTCCTCGGTCAGACCCTGCATGACGCCGGGCTCCCAGTGGCCGGCCAGCTCCATGGCGACCTTGCCGGTGGCGAGCAGGCCGGAAGCCGACGTCGGCCCAGACTGCGCCGGAGTGGTCAGGAAGCCCGCGTTGAACGGCTCCGCGGCGACGAGCTTCTCCAGCTGCTCACCGGCGACGATGAAGCACTGGTCGGAGAAGTCGAGAGTGGTAACAGCCTGGTCAAGCACGTCACCCGAGCAGGCCCGCAGCGCGAAGTAGTACCAGTAGTGAGCCGCTGGCCACTTGTCGCCCGCGCCGACCGAGATCGGCTCAATGCCCGCGTCCTTCAGCTTGTCGATCGCGGCGTACATCTCGTCCCACGTCTTCGGCGCCTCCGTCACGCCGGCCTGGGCGAACAGGTCCTTGTTGTACCAGAAGCCGACCACGCCGAGCGAGAACGGCAGCGAGTACGTCTTGCCGTCGACCTGCCAGCCGGAGACGGAGCCGCCCAGCTTGGCGATGGTGTCGGCGGAGTTCTCGGTGAGGTCCTTGACCAGGCCCACCTTGACCTTGTCGGCGAGCTCGCCGCCGCCGCGCTCCATGTAGATGTCGGGAACATCGCCGGACTGCCAGGCGGCCTCCAGTTTGGTCACCATGTCCTCGTGCTGCATCGCCGAGATCTCGATGGTCACGCCCGGGTGGTCGGCCTCGAAGGCCTTGGCCACCTGCTCGTAATAGCCCTTGCCGGGGTCGCTGTTCGAGTTGTGCCACCACGTCAGGGCGACGTCCTGCTGCTGCGGCGCCGTGGCCGTGCCGGTGCCCGTGGGGCTCTGCGGCGGCGGCGTGGTTCCGCCTCCGGTGCCGCACGCGGACAGCGCTATGGCGCCGGCCGCTGCCAGCGCCAGAATCTGCTTCTTCATTGAAACCCTCCTTCGGTTCACGAAATTTGTTTCGCGAAACAACATTTATTCGTATCGTACGCGTTCCTGCGCAAACCGCAAGTCTCCAGTACGGATTCGTTATCTCCTTGTTGCACAATCTCGAAACGTTTTCGGTAGACTGCCCGCATGACCACTGCACGACCCCGCCTCGACGACGTGGCCCGGCTCGCCGGGGTCTCCCGCGCCACCGCCTCCAAGGCCCTCAATGGCCGCAGCGACGTCTCGCCCGCCACCCGCGACCGGGTAGCGTCCGCCGCCGCCGAGCTCGGCTACCAAGGCGTGGGCGTCGGCCCGACGGTGCCGCTCATCGGCCTGGTGGCCGACAACATGACGACGACCTACACCCTCGACATCCTGCGCGGCGCGACGGCGGCCGCCATGGCCGCCGGGGTGGGGCTCGTCACGCAGTACTCCGAGGGCCTGCCGCCCGTCGGCGCGCACCCGCTCAGCGACTCCTGGTTCGAGCAGGTCAAGCGCAGCGGCTGGCTCGGCGTGATCGTCGTCACCACCAAGCTGTCGCGGCGCCAGCTGAAGAAGGTCGCCGAGCTGCAGCTGGCGACGGTGGCCATCGACCCCGGCAATGCGCTGCCGCCGGCCGTGACGTCGATCGGGGCCACCAACTGGAACGGCGGCGTCGAGGCCACCGAGCACCTGATCCGGCTGGGCCATCGGAGCATCGGCTTCGTGCGCGGCACCACGGGATCGGTCCCCGCGGCCGAGCGCCTGCAGGGCTACCTCTCGGCGCTGATGATGCACGACCTCCCCCACGACGCGCGGCTCGTCGCGGGCGACGAGTTCTCGGCCGAGGCGGGCCTCCGCGCCGGGCTCGAGCTGCTCTCGCTGCCGGAGGACATCCGCCCCACCGCCGTCTTCGCCGCCAACGACGCCATCGCGCTGGGCGTCTACCAGGCCGCGCGGCAGCTGGGCCTCCACGTGCCAGACGACCTCAGCGTCGTCGGCTTCGACGACTCGCTGCTCGCCCCGCTCGTCACCCCGCCGCTGACGACGGTGAGCCAGCCGCTCGAAGACATGGGCGCCGCCGCCGTCCGGACCCTGGTGGACATCAGCCAGTCGCGCCCCGTCACCGGCGGCCCCATCCGCCTGGCCACCTCCCTCTCCGTCCGCGCCTCGACCGCCCCGCCGGCTCGTTGAGGCGCCCCAAGGAGCGTCTGCTGACGCCGCATCGCCAGGTCGGCCTGCTCGTCATCGTGGCTGCAAACATCCAGTTTCATCCGCGACCGACGTTGACGTGAACGCCAGAGTCAACTATCTGACTCTGACGTTCACGTTGTCCGGATCCCGCGCGCAGATCGAACGTCTGCAGCCACGTCGATCCCGGCGGCTCGGACCGGGCGTTAGGGCTGAGCGGCCGCGCGCCTTACACTTTCCGACGGCCCTTTTTCTCTA
>CAYVWO010000096.1:1790-8426 GCA_964455495.1 uncultured Tessaracoccus sp. | reverse complement strand
GCAGTTCGACTGGCGGCTGGCGCTGCACGACATCGCAGGGTCGCGCGCGCACGCCAAGGCCTTGAACGCCGCGGGCCTGCTCTCCGACGAGCAGGCCTCCGCCATGGACGAGGGCCTCGCGGAGCTGGCGCGCCGCGTCGAGGCCGGCGAGTTCGGCCCCGCGGAGTCGGACGAGGACGTGCACGGCGCGCTCGAGCGGGGGCTGAAGGAGATCGTCGGCCCCGAGCTCGGCGGCCGCATCCGCGCGGGCCGCTCGCGCAACGACCAGATCGCCACCCTGATCCGCAGCTACCTGCGCGGCGAGATCCGGCTGATCGCGCAGGATCTCGACGGCGTCCTCGAGGCGCTCGCCTCCCAGGCCGAGCGCTACCACGGCGCGGTCATGCCGGGCCGCACACACCTCCAGTCGGCCCAGCCGATCCTGCTCAGCCACCACCTGCTGGCCCACGCCTGGCCGCTGGTGCGCGACGTCGAGCGACTCCGTGACCTCGACCGCCGCCTTGCCGTCAGCCCCTACGGCTCCGCGGCGCTGGCTGGTACCTCGCTGGGCCTCGACCCGGAGCTGGTGGCGCGCGAGCTGGGCTTCACGTCGTCGGTGCCCAACTCGATCGACGGCACCGCCGCCCGCGACCTGATCGCCGAGGCGGCCTTCGTGCTCGCGCAGATCGGCGTCGACCTGTCCCGGCTGAGCGAGGACGTGATTCTCTGGTGCACGGCGGAGTTCGGCTTCGCCACGCTCGACGACGCCTGGTCCACCGGCAGCTCGATCATGCCGCAGAAGAAGAACCCCGACGTCGCCGAACTGGCCCGCGGCAAGGCCGGACGCCTGATCGGCAACCTCGCGGGGCTGCTCGCGACGCTGAAGGGCCTCCCCCTCGCGTACAACCGCGACCTGCAGGAGGACAAGGAGCCGGTCTTCGACGGCCTCGACCAGCTGCACGTGCTGATCCCCGCCGTCGCCGGCATGGTCGGCACGCTGACCTTCCACCCCGAGCGGATGGCGGAGGTCGCGCCCCGCGGCTTCTCGCTGGCCACCGACGTCGCCGACCACCTCGTCCGCCAGGGCGTGCCGTTCGCCGTCGCGCACGAGGTCGCCGGCGAGTCGGTGCGCTACTGCGAGCAGCGCGGCCTGACCCTCCAGGAGCTCACGGTCGAGGACCTCCCCGGCATCTCGGAATACCTGGACGAGTCCGTGCTGGGCGTGCTCACCGTCGAGGGATCCGTCTCGTCGCGCGACGGCCGAGGTGGGACGGCCCCTGCCCGGGTCGCCGAACAGACGTCGGAGCTGCGGGCCGCAAAGGCCGACCTCGCGGAATGGGCCGCAGCGTTCACTAACGGCTGACCGAACGCGGTTTGCCGCGGGTGGGAAAGGTCGTACCATCAGTGCCAGCCGAGAGGCGCTGCAACGGGCCCCGCGCCCGCCACGCTCGGCCGAAGTAAAGGGCGCCTTCCCCCACAGGAAGGACCGTGCGTGACGACCGATTGGCAGCCCGACGCCACCGAGGAGCTCACCGCGCTGCTGAGCGAGCGCATCGTGATCCTGGACGGCGCGATGGGCACCGCGATCCAGCGGGACCGGCCCGACGAGGCGGGGTATCGCGGCGACCGGTTCGCCGACTGGCCGAGCGACCTGGTGGGCAACAACGACCTCCTCTCGGTTACCCAGCCGCAGATCATCGCCGGCATCCACCGCGAGTACCTCGACGCCGGCGCCGACATCATCGAGACCAACACCTTCAACTCCAACGCGATCTCGCTTGCCGACTACGGCATGGCGGAGCTGTCCTACGAGCTGAACCGCGCGTCGACGGCGCTGGCACGGGGGGTCGCCGACGAGGTCGCCGCCCTGACCGGGCGCAAGCGTTACGTCGCGGGGGCGCTCGGCCCGACCACACGCACGGCATCGATCTCGCCCGACGTCAACGACCCGGGGGCCAGGAACGTGTCCTACGACCAGCTGGTCGACGCCTACCTGACCGCGGCGAGGGGCCTGGTGGATGGCGGGGCGGACCTGATCTTCATCGAGACCATCTTCGACACTCTGAACGCCAAGGCCGCGATCTTCGCCGTCCGGACCCTGTTCGAGGAGACGGGGCGCCGCTGGCCGGTCGTGATCTCGGGCACCATCACCGACGCCTCCGGGCGCACCCTCACCGGCCAGGTCACCGAGGCGTTCTGGGACTCGGTCCGGCACGCGGAGCCGCTGGCGGTCGGGCTGAACTGCGCGCTCGGCGCCCGCGAGATGCGGCCCTACGTCGCGGAGCTGTCCCGGATCGCGGGCTGCTTCGTCTCGGCATACCCGAACGCCGGCCTGCCGAACGCCTTCGGCGAGTACGACGAGGCGCCGGCCGAGACCGCGGGCGTGCTCGCGGAGTTCGCCGACGCGGGGTTCCTCAACGTCGTCGGCGGCTGCTGCGGCACGACGCCGGCCCACATCGCCGCGATCGCCGCGACGATGGAATCCCGGCAGCCCCGGCGGCCGGCCGAGGTCGCCCCCGCGCTGCGCCTCTCGGGGCTGGAGCCGCTGCACATCGATGAGGCGAGCCTCTTCGTCAACGTCGGAGAGCGGACCAACATCACCGGCTCGGCCCGGTTCCGGAACCTGATCCGCGCCAGCGACTACGACACCGCCCTCTCGGTGGCCAAGCAGCAGGTCGAGGCCGGCGCTCAGGTGATCGATGTGAACATGGACGAGGGGATGATCGACGGCGTTGCCGCGATGGACCGCTTCCTGAAGCTGGTCGCGTCTGAGCCCGACATCAGCCGCGTGCCGGTGATGGTCGACTCGTCCAAGTGGGAGGTGATCGAGGCCGGGCTGAAGACCATCCAGGGCAAGCCGATCGTCAACTCGATCTCGATGAAGTCGGGCGTCGAGGAGTTCGTCGCGCAGGCGCGGCTGTGCCGGAAGTACGGCGCCGCGGCGGTGGTGATGGCGTTCGACGAGGACGGCCAGGCCGACAACCTGGAGCGGCGAAAGCAGATCTGCGGGCGCGCCTACCGGATCCTCGTCGACGAGGTCGGCTTCGACCCGAACGACATCATCTTCGACCCCAACGTGTTCGCGGTCGCCACCGGCATCGAGGAGCACGCCAACTACGGCCTCGACTTCATCGAGGCGGTCCGCTGGATCAAGCAGAACCTGCCTGGCGCCCGGATCTCGGGCGGCATCTCGAACGTCAGCTTCAGCTTCCGCGGCAACAACCCGGTGCGCGAGGCCATCCACGCGGTGTTCCTCTACCACGCCATCGCCGCGGGCCTTGACATGGGCATCGTCAACGCGGGCGCGCTCGTGCCCTACGACGCCATCGACCCCGAGCTCCGCGACGCCATCGAGGACGTCGTCCTCAACCGGACCGCCGACCCGCAGGCCGCGACCGAGCGCCTGCTCGAGCTCGCCGAGCGGCACCGCGGCACCGGGCAGGCGGTGGAGGAGAGGACGGAGGAGTGGCGCGCGCTGCCAGTGCGCGACCGCATCGTCCACGCGCTGGTGAAGGGGATCGACGCCCACGTCGAGGTGGACACCGAGGAGCTCCGGGCGGAGATCTCGGCGGCGGGCGGCCGCCCGATCGAGGTGATCGAGGGGCCGCTGATGGACGGGATGAACGTCGTCGGCGACCTGTTCGGGGCGGGGAAGATGTTCCTCCCGCAGGTGGTGAAGTCGGCGCGCGTGATGAAGAAGGCCGTCGCCTACCTGATCCCATACATCGAGGCCGAGAAGGCCGCCGACCCCTCGCTGGCCGCGCAGAGCGACACCAACGGCACCATCGTCATGGCCACGGTGAAGGGCGACGTGCACGACATCGGCAAGAACATCGTCGGCGTGGTGCTGCAGTGCAACAACTACGAGGTGATCGACCTCGGGGTCATGGTGCCGGCGCAGAAGATCCTCGACACCGCGCGCGAGGTCAATGCCGACATCATCGGCCTCTCCGGCCTGATCACGCCGAGCCTCGACGAGATGGTCGGTTTCGCCGGCGAGATGCAGCGCCTCGGGCTGGACATCCCGCTGCTGATCGGCGGCGCGACCACGTCGCGCGCGCACACCGCGGTCAAGATCGACCCCAAGTACAGCGGCCCCGTGGTGTGGGTGAAGGACGCGTCGCGGTCGGTGCCGACGGCGGCCGCGCTGCTCAGCCAGGAGCGCCGCGGCGCGCTGCTCGCCGAGGTGAAGGCCGACTACGACTCGCTCCGCACCCGGCACGCCCAGAAGTCGGACCGACCGCTGCTGCGCTTCGACGACGCGGTCGCCAACGCGACGCCCATCGACTGGGCGGGCTATCACCCGCCCCAGCCCGTTGCGCCGGGGGTGCACGAGCTGCTCGACTACGACCTGTCCGAGCTGCGCGGGTTCATCGACTGGCAGCCGTTCTTCAACGCATGGGAGATGAAGGGCCGCTTCCCGGACATCCTGCACAACCCGGCCTCGGGCGAGGCCGCGCGTCGGCTGTACGACGACGCGCAGGCGATGCTCGATCGGGCCATCGGCGAGAAATGGCTCCGGGCAAACGGCATCTACGGGCTCTTCCCCGCGGCCAGCACTGGCGAGGACGTGCTGGTCTACGCCGACGACGCGCGTACCGAGGTGCGCGCGACGCTGCATCAGCTGCGGCAGCAGGGCGAGCACCGCCACGGCGTCCCGAACCGCTCGATGGCGGACTTCGTCGCGCCGCTGGGCACCCCGGCGGGGGCCGAGGACTGGGTGGGGGCGTTCGCCGTCACCGCCGGGCTCGGGGCGGGGGAGCGGGTCGCGGCCTTCCGCGCGGAGCTCGACGACTACTCGGCCATCCTGCTCGAGTCGCTGGCCGATCGGCTGGCCGAGGCCTTCGCGGAGCGGCTGCACCAGCGCGTGCGCACCGAGTTCTGGGGATACGCCCGGGAGGAGCTGAGCAACGAGGACCTGATCGCCGAGCGCTACCGCGGCATCCGCCCCGCGCCGGGGTATCCGGCCTGCCCGGACCACACGGAGAAGCGCACCATCTGGGAGCTGCTCGACGTGCAACGTCGCGCCGGCATCGAGCTCACCGAGTCGATGGCCATGTGGCCCGGCGCGTCGGTCTCCGGCCTGTACTACGGCCACCCGGCGTCCCAGTACTTCGTCGTCGGTCGGCTGGCGCGCGACCAAGTCGCCGACTACGCCCGCCGCAAGGGTTGGACGCTCGCGGAGGCCGAGCGCTGGCTCTCCCCGAACCTCGGCTACGACCCCGAGGACTGACCGCCGCTAAGCTGTGCTCTCGTGAACGCACTACTCGACGACCTTCGCTGGCGGGGGCTCATCGCCCACTCGACCGACCCGGACGCTCTGGGGACGCATCTGGACGAGGGCGGCGTGAAGTTCTATGTGGGCTTCGACCCGACGGCGCAGAGCGTGCACACCGGCAACCTCGTGCAGCTCCTCCTGGCGCGGCGGCTCCAGCAGGCGGGGCACCAGCCCTTCATGCTGGTCGGCGGCGCGACGGGCCTGATCGGCGACCCGAAGGAGGCCGGCGAGCGCGTCATGAACTCCACGGACGTCGTCGCCGAGTGGGTGGAGAAGATCCGCGCTCAGGTCGAGCGCTACGTCTCGTTCGACGGCGGCAACGCGGCGACGATGGTCAACAACCTCGACTGGACCGCGAGCATGTCGACGCTGGACTTCCTGCGCGACGTCGGGAAGCACTTCCCGGTCAACCGGATGCTGGCCCGCGACGTCGTGGCCAGGCGCCTTGAGTCGGGGATCTCGTACACCGAGTTCTCGTACGTGCTGCTGCAGTCGATGGACTACCGCGAGCTGAACCGCCGCCACGGCGTCACGCTGCAGACCGGCGGCTCCGACCAGTGGGGCAACATCACCGCGGGCGTGGAGCTGATCCGGCGCAGCGATCAGCGCCGCGTGCACGCGATGGCGACGCCGCTGCTGACGAAGGCCGACGGCACCAAGTTCGGCAAGACCGAGTCCGGCACCGTCTGGCTCGACCCGACGCTCACCTCGCCCTACGCCTTCCACCAGTTCTTCCTGAACGCGGAGGACGCGAAGGTCGTCGACTACCTCAAGGTGTTCTCGTTCCGCTCCCGCGAGGAGATTGAGGCCCTCGAACAGGCGACGATCGACGCGCCGTACAAGCGCGAGGCGCAGCGCGCCCTGGCCGACGACGTCACCGACCTGGTGCACGGCGTCGCCGAGCGTGAGGCGGCGGTGGCCGCGGCCTCGGCGTTGTTCGGCCGCGGCGAGTTGGCGGAGCTGAGCCCGCAGACGCTCGACGGCGTGGTCCGCGAGGTCGGTGGGCAGGGGGTCAGCGGCGATGTCAGCATCGTCGACGCCCTGGTTGCCGCGGGCGTGGCGAAGTCCAAGGGCGACGCGCGTCGCACCATCGCCGAGGGCGGCGCCTACCTGAACAACGAAAAGGTGACCGACCCGGAGCTGACGCTCACCGCAGACCTTCTGCTGCATGGCCGCTACGCGATCCTGCGCCGCGGCCGCAAGACCGTCGGCGCTGTATACGCTCCTTGAGCCAGGCGGGTGGATGAAGTTGGCTGTGAGCTGCGCTCTACGCTCCTTGAGCCAGGCACGTCGACGAAGTCGACCGTGACTGCGTCGAAAGGTAGCGACGCACCTTGAGCCGTGCCCCAAGGAGCGAAGCGACGCAGGCGCGCGTCGAA
>CAYVWO010000096.1:0-1780 GCA_964455495.1 uncultured Tessaracoccus sp. | reverse complement strand
GCCTGGCACCCGGTTCATGGACTTGGCCACGTTGGCGGGCGGCTCACTTGCGCTCGGTCAAACCCTCGACGTCTAGCGCCCTGACGGTCTTGCGCGTGCGCGCCGCTGAAGCCTTCATTTCGGCGGCGCGCTTGGTGCCCGCCTTGAGCTCGTCCGGGATGAGGTAGACCCGCGCGGGGGTGCTGCCCGACTTCTTCGTGATCATGGTGGGGGCGAACTCTGCCGCCGTCGCGACGAAGCCGCCCTCCTCCTTCTCCTCGAAGGTGACCTGGGCCATGAACCCGTCGTAGGTGCGGGGCTGGGCCGGGCCGCTGGAGGCGATCAGGTTGCCGGCACCGTAGATCACCCACTTGCCGTTGACCTTGTCGATGGGCTGGACGACGTGGGCGTGCTGCCCGAACACCATGTCGACGTACTTCGAGGCGGTCACCGTCTTGGCGAACTCGCGCTGCTGGGAGTTGAGGGTGCTCGAGTACTCGGTTCCGGCGTGCATGTGTACGAGGACGATGTCGGCGCCGGCCTTCTTCGCGCGCTTGGCGTCGGCGACGGCGACCTCCGCGTCGAGCAACTGCACGGACCAGGGCTTGCCCTTGGCCCTTGGCAGGCCGTTGAGCCCGAAGGTCTGGCTGATGACCGCGATCTTGACGCCGTCGTCGGTGGTGAAGATCACGGGGGTCTTGCGACTCTCTTCCGTTGCCCAGCTGCCGGAGGTCAGGATGCCGTGGTCGTGATGCACCTGGATGGTGCGGACGAGCCCGTCCCAGCCCTGGTCCATCGTGTGGTTGGAGGCGGTGGTGCAGAGGTCCCAGCCGGTGGCGACGATGGCCGGCGCGATCTCCTGGGGGGCCGCGAACAGCGGGTAGTTCTTGTAGGGACCGCCCTTCTTGGCGAAGGGCACCTCGCTGTGGCAGATCGCGAGGTCGGCCGCGGAGACGTACTTCTTGAGCGACCGCAGCTGGGGCCGGAAGTCGAACCGGCCCTTCTTCGCGTCCAGCTCGGCACTGGTCCAAAGGCTGTTGTGCCACAACAGGTCGCCGCTCACGTTCACCGTCGCCGTCCTGGGGGTGAACGGCGGGGGAGTGAGCGACGGCGTGGGGGTCGGCGTCGGGGACGCCACCGGGGTCGCGGGGATCGTCGGCGACGGGGCAGAAGACGACGGGACGGGCGATGGTGAGCTGGCGCCGGGCGTCGTAAGCGGTGGCGTCGGCGCGCAGCCGACCACGAGTAGGGCCAGAAGGGCAGTTGAGAGGCGCCGCATGACCGCTAGCCTACGGTGCATGGTGCGCGTCGAACGGCAAGGCACCCTTGATTTGCCTCCGAGAGTTGGCGGGGGTAGAGTTACATCTCGCTTCGCAGGTGACCCGGACGCAAGGACGGACCTGCAGCATCCACCCCCCAACGACGATGTCTTCGGACGAGTGTGCGTTCAATGAGAACCCGCTCAAGGTCCGAGGAGGCCGTCGTCGGCTCGTGAAAGAGACGGGGTGGTGTCCGCCGCTTGGCGGACACCGACGAGAACTCAATAGCGTGGTTCCCGAGGAGATCTCGGATTTGACGAACGAGATCGCGGCTCAGTAATGTTCCGCAAGCCCGCTGAAAGGCGGGTGTTCGACAGGAGAGACGCTAAGTCAATCCGTATCGATCAAGTCTGAATCTGACAAATCCCAAGGATTTGACGGGGAATGCGCGAGAGAGTAAAGTCGGACAAGCCGCGAAAGTGGCGAAAACAACTGAATCAGCAAGAAAACACGCCGGTTTGACCGGGGGTGAAGGAGCTGGT
>CAYVWO010000095.1:318-8464 GCA_964455495.1 uncultured Tessaracoccus sp. | reverse complement strand
GGCCGCGATCAAGGCGGAGCTGACCACGCGGGTGGCGGCGCTGGCCGCCCGCGGCGTCCGGCCGGGGCTCGCCACGGTCCTGGTCGGCTCGGACCCGGCAAGCCAGAACTACGTGCGGATGAAGCACCGCGACTGCGAGCAGGTGGGCATCGCGTCGATCCAGGTGGAGCTGCCCGGCGACACCACGGCTGCCCAGCTGGAGGACGCCATCCGCGGCCTGAACGAGGACCCGGCCTGCACCGGCTACATCGTGCAGCTGCCGATCCCGCGCCACCTCGACGAGAACTGGGCGCTGAGCCTGATCGATCCCGCGAAGGACGCCGACGGCCTGCACCCGATCAACCTCGGCCGCCTCGTCCTGAACGAGCCCGCGACGCTGCCCTGCACGCCGCGCGGCATCGTCGAGCTGCTGCGCCGCCACGGCGTGGAGCTGAACGGCGCGGAGGTGGTCGTGGTCGGCCGCGGCATCACCGTCGGCCGCCCCCTGGGGCTGATCCTGACGCGTCGATCCGAGAACGCGACGGTGACGCTCTGCCACACCGGCACGCGCGACCTGGCGGCGCACACCCGGCGGGCCGACGTCGTCGTTGCCGCCGCGGGCGTGCCCGGGATGATCACCGCCGACCTGATCCGCGAGGGGGCGGTGCTCGTCGACGTCGGCGTCAGCCGCGTGGACGGCAAGACGGTCGGCGACCTCGCCCCCGACGTGTGGGACAAGGCCGCGTGGGTCACCCCGAACCCGGGCGGCGTGGGTCCGATGACGCGCGCGATGCTGCTCAGCAACGTCGTCGACCGCGCGGAAGCGCTGCATGGCCGATAAGCCGGACAAGCCGGTCGACTGGTACCCGGACAGCCCGTGGCCGCTGGCCGCGGCGCTGGCGTGCGTCGCCGTCGGCGTCTCCTTCGCGGTGCTCGGCCACTGGCGTCGGGCCGCGGTGATGATCGCGGGCGGGCTGCTCGTCGCGGGCGTGCTGCGCCTCCTGCTCTCGCGCGAGGCCGCCGGCCTGCTCGTGGTGCGCGGCCGCTGGGTCGACGTCACGGCCCTGCTCGGCCTCGGCATCGCGATCGCCGTGATGGCCTTCCTGGTCCCGCCCGCGCGTTGAGGAAACACTGAGCAGCGTTTCCTTGACCGAACACACCCACCAGGCAGCTACGACGACCAGCCATCCACGAGAGCGCCGGGAAACACTGATCCCGATCACCTTGTCGAGGACTATCCGGAGATGATACGTGCAATCACCAGCTGATCTGGCCCGCCCTCTCCTTCAGCCGCGGGAGCAGTTTGCCGATGAGCAGTAGCAGTGTGGCGAGCCCCAGGAGTGGGGCCACCCAGATGCCTGCACCAATAGCTCGGCTGGCGGCTTGGTCAGAGTACCCGAAAGAGGTCAGCAACACAGTGCCTGCCAGCCCGATCGCGACAGTCAACCAGCGGATTCTTCTTGTCAGGAAGCTGACCAACACGGTGATCATCAGCGTGATAGTCAGCAACATGGTGACCGGCGCGACCATGTCGAAGAACCCAATGGGCGCGGCGAACCAGCGGTGGTAGGTGTGGCCAACAGTTCCCCCGCTTCGTTCCCAGCTCGCGCGCCAGGTGGGTAGGCACATGATGACGAGCGCGCAGCTCAGGAGCGCCAGCGAAGCTCCGGTGACGATGCGTTCCATGGATCGGGCTATTTCAGGAGGAAGTGTGTGTTCGAACCGACGGTTCCTGAGTTCAGGACCAGCGCTTGCTTGTCCTTATAACCGTAGTGCACGATGTTGTGGCCATCCTTGGACTTCCCGTACGCAACGACAGCGTGGTTGCTCTTTTTCTTGTCCGTGTATGCACTCGGCAGATTGCCGAGGAGAATCACCGGACGATCTGCCTTCAGCGCGGAGTCGACGTTTAGGCTGAGCAGGTTATACCAGGCATCCGCCTTGACCTTCTGCCGCGTCACAGCGTGGTAGCCCATGCCCTCGGCAACCGGAAGGCCGGAGCCGACGACGAGGGATCGTCCATTTCGGATGAGGTCGGCGAAGTCCGTTCCAGAGACCTCCTTGATGTTTGTTCCGCTGCGATGTGCGGTAGGGATGAGGGTCTTTCCGCTGCGCGCGTGCCAGTACCGCATGACGATGGAAGCAGCTATCCATCCGCAGCGGTCGTTGTCGTTGGGCAGCACCGTGCAGCCGGTGATGTAGCTGTAGTTGACGATCCTGAAGTTCACATTGCTCCCCACGGCCGGAGGAATAGTGCTGTATGCCTGCATCCTGGACTGGTTAGTGAGCGAGAGTGGGTCCGCCAGGGCGACGTTGCCGCTTAGCTCATGTACGACTTCACCGACCTGCGTTTCGGACATGGCTGACCGGGAAGTCCTGTTGAGGGCGTTGATCCGCTTCTTGCCAGGCATCTGGACGATGTACTCGCCCAGACCTAGGTACGTCGCGTCGTGTCCGGGGTAGCTGATCAGCGGGCTGGTGGCCGTGTCGGAGCTTTCGATCATAGTGCGGGTACGAGCGTCGACCAGCATGTAGCCGCCGCCAGCCAGCTCCCACAACTCGAAGTCGGCATCGTTGCCCGACTCAAGCTGCCGAACACTGAACGATGCGCCAGCTCGGTCAGGGAGGTAGTGGTCGAGCATGCCTTGGCGCCAGTCCGTCACGTCGGCGCGTGCCCAGAGTGGCGCCAGGGCTAGACCGGCCACAGCTAGGCCAGCAGCTGTAAGGAGGTTTCTTCGAGTGAGGTACATGTGATCTCCAACTCGGTTGACGGTGCTCTCCGAACTGACGGTACTGCTCGTCGTAGGAAGAGGCGGCGACTAGGTGTGTTTTGTCAACTTTCGGAGAGTCCGAGACGCGTATGGACCCGATGGGCCGCATCGGTTGTGCCCGCCCGGGTTCGGGGCCGGGATGGGCAGAGGCTGCACGCGATGCTCCCGGCGTCGGGGAGAGGGCTACGTGGGTGACCCGAAATCCTGGAGGTGTGGCCAGATCATGCACTCGGTGCGCGGCCGCTGGGTTGACGTCACGGCGCAGCTCGGCTTCGCTACCGCGATCGCCGTCGTGGCCTTCCTCTTGTCGCCGTCGCGCGGAAGCCGGGCTCAATGGCTTCACTTCGACACGACGTCGGGGGCTACGCCCTGCGTCGGCTCAGTACGGCGCGACTCGACGGCTCGCTGGCGCTCGCGCGTCGGCTCAACTAGCGGGTCAGTCCAGGTGCGAGGCGACGGCGAAGGTGCCCTCGGCGCGGCGGACGCCGTGAACCGCGTGGCGGGGGATCAGGTCGCCGAGGAAGCCGTAGTCGCGGGCGATGTAGGCGGCGCGGAGGTCGCCGGCCTGGGCGCGGCCCGAGACGTCGCGCCACCAGTCCGCGATGTCGCCCCACCCCGGGGCGGCGAGCGAGCCGCCGAACTGCCGAACGGCCAGCGACGAGCTGAGCGAGGCGAACCGCAGCCGCGTCTCCAGCGGCCACTCGGCCAGCGTGCCAAGCACGATCGACGCCGCGAACACATCGCCCGCGCCCGTCGGGTCGATCGCGTCGACCGCCACCGACGGGCAGTAGGCCTCCTCGCCGGTCGTGTTGTCGATCGCGAACGAGCCGCCGACGCCGTCGGTGACCACGGCGAGCGGGACCATGTCGGCGAGCTTGCGCACGGCGTCGGTCGGGCGCTCCGTGCGGGTGTAGCCCATCGCCTCGACGGCGTTCGGCGTGAACGCGTGGCAGTACTGCAGCGGAGCGAGATCGGCCGGGTCCCACCTGCCCGTCTCGTCGAAGCCGACATCGGCGAAGCACAGCGTCCCGCGGTCGTGCAGCGCCCGGCACCAGGCGCCGACGGCCCTCAGGTCGACGGCGGCCGCGCGCGAGGCGGGCGCCTGGACGAGCGCGTCGTCCATCGGCTCGGGGAGGTCGTGGGCGTGGGTCACCATGCCGCGGTCGCCGCTGAACGCCATCGACACCGTGATGGCGGAGTGGAAGCCGTCGAACCGCCGCGACGCGGAGAGGTCGATGTTCTCGTCGTGCGAGAGCACGTCCCACATCCAGTCGGCGTAGGCGTCGTCGCCGAAGCCGGCCACCAGCCCGGTGCGGAGCCCTAGGCGGGCGGCCGCCGTCGCGAGGTTGGCGATGCCGCCCGGGCACGACCCCATGCCGTCGCTGTACAACTCCTCCCCGGGGAAGGGCAGCCGGGGAAGGCCGGTGAAGATGAGGTCGAAGAACAGCTGCCCGGTGGTCAGCACGTCCAGCGGCGGGTCGTCGGGCGTCCGGGTCGCCGCGAGTGGATCCCACATCCAACAGGTGGGGCACCGGTCCTCGAGATGCGCGTGATCCATTCCCGCACCCTACCGAGCCCGCCGGGCGCGCGGGAGGTGTGCGCGGACCGGGTAGGTTCTTGGCCCATGAAGCTCGCGATTCTCGGCGGCGGCGGTTTCCGCGTGCCGCTCGTCTACGAGGCGGTCGCCTCGAACGCGCTCGCCGCCGACGGGAGGGCCGCCGTCCGGCTCGACGAGGTGGCGCTGCACGACTCGTCGGCGGAGCGCCTGGAGGCCATGCGCCGGATCCTCGACGAGGACGCGCGCCGCTTCCCGGACCCGCCGCGGGTGACCTACACCGTCGACCTGCGCGAGGCGCTGACCGGCGCCGACTTCGTCTTCTCCGCGATCAGGGTCGGCGGCGCCGAGGGGCGGATCAAGGACGAGCGGGTGGCCCTCGACCTGGGGCTGCTCGGCCAGGAGACCATCGGCCCGGGCGGCCTTGCCTACGCGCTGCGCACCATCCCCGTGATGCGGGAGGTGGCCCGCACCATCGCGGAGGTCGCGCCCGGCGCGTGGACCATCAACTTCACCAACCCGGCCGGCATCGTCACCCAGGCGATGCGGGAGTTCCTGGGCGACCGCGTCGTCGGCATCTGCGACACCCCCATCGGGCTGGTGCGGCGGGTGTCGCGGGCGCTCGGCGTCTCGATGGACGACGACGGCGTGGCCTACGACTACGTCGGCCTCAACCACCTCGGCTGGCTGCGCTCGGTCACCGTCGACGGCGTTGACCGGCTGCCGGAGCTGCTCGCCTCCGACGAGCTGCTCGACCGGATCGAGGAGGCCCGCGTCGTCGGCGAGGACTTCGTCCGCGCCCTTGGCGTGCTCCCCAACGAGTACCTCTACTACTACTGGCGCACCGACGAGGCGATCGCCCGCATCCGCGAGGCCGACGAGACCCGCGGCCAATACCTGGCCCGCCAGCAGGATGCGTTCGCCGCGCGCCTCAAGGAATCCGAGTCGCCGTTGGCCGCTTGGCGCGAGGCCTTGCACGAGCGCGAGTCCACGTATATGGCGGAGGCGCGCGACGAGGAGCGCCGCGAGGAGGACGTCGCGGGCGGGGGATACCAGGAGGTGGCGCTGCGGCTGATGAACGCGCTGGCCACCGGCCGCAGCGAGCGGATGATCCTCGACGTCGGCAACCTGACGCCGTCGGGCCGGATCGTGCCGGAACTCCCGGACGACCTGGTGCTCGAGGTCGGCTGTGTCGTCGACGGCGAGGGCGTGCACCCGCTGCCGATCGCGCCGCTCACCCTTGCCCAGCTGGGCATGATGGCGCGCCTGCGGGCCTCCGAGAAGGCGATCGCGGACGCCGCGGCGACCCGGAGCTGGGAGAAGGCGTGGGAGGGATTCGCGATCCACCCCCTCGTCGACTCTCCCCGCCTGGGCCGCGCCCTGCTCGACGGCTACGCCGCAGCGCACCCCTCGATAGCACAGCTGCTCCTTGAGCCAGGCGCGTCGACGGAGTCGACCGCGACTGCGTCGCTCGTGCTGAGCCGACGCGCGAGCGAAGCCGCCGTCGTGTCGAAGTAAAAGGCCCGTCACCAGCGCAGTGAGGGGAGCAAGTACCATTCACCCCATGCCGCTCCCCGAAGCCGACGTCGCCCAGGCCACCGACCCGCGCCCGGTGCCGCCGCTCCGCGCCCGGTACTTCCTGTTCGGCGAGATGCTGCTGTTCGCGACGCTCAGCCTCGTGGCGTCGTTCGTGCTCTCCTACGACGCGCTGGTGCTCGCCGCGGACCCGAACGCCGACCTCAGCTGCTCGCTCAACTCGATCCTCGACTGCGCGAAGGTCGGGGTGACCTGGCAGGCCAAGGTGTTCGGCTTCCCGAACGCGTTCTTAGGCATGATCTCCGAGCCCGTGGTGATGACGATCGCGGTGGCGTCGCTCTGGAAGACCCGGTTCCCGCGCTGGTTCATGTTCACGGCCAACGCCATCTACCTGCTGGGCGTGATCTTCGCTTACTGGCTGCTGTTCCAGTCGACGTTCGTCATCGGCGCGCTCTGCCCGTGGTGCATCCTCGTCACGGTCTCCACCACCTTCGTGTTCTGGTCCATGACGCAGTGGAACATCCTGGAGGAGAACCTCTACCTCTCGCCGAAGTGGCAGGCGCGCGCGCTCGCGTTCCACCGCGGCGGCTGGATGACCATCACGCTGATGGCCTGGCTGGCGCTCGTGGTGCTGATCGAGATCCTGAAGTGGACCTTGGGCGTCCTCTGACCCCGCCCGGGCGCGTCCCCGCGCGGGGCGGTAGAGTCTTCGCAATCGGATACATCCCCTTCGAGAGGACACCCAAGTGAGCACTGACGCTCCCGTCAAGATTGCCGTCACCGGCGCCGCCGGACAGATCTGCTACAGCCTGCTTTTCCGCATCGCGAGCGGCTCGCTCCTGGGCGATCGCCCCATTGAGCTGCGCCTGCTCGAGATCACGCCCGCGCTGAAGGCGCTCGAGGGCGTCGTCATGGAGCTCGACGACTGCGCGTTCGGCAACGTCGTCAACATCGAGATCGGCGACGACCCCCGCAAGGTGTTCGACGGCGTGAACCTCGCCATGCTGGTTGGCGCGATGCCGCGCAAGGCGGGCATGGAGCGCGGCGACCTGCTTTCGGCCAACGGCGCCATCTTCACCGCTCAGGGCAAGGCCCTGAACGACGTGGCCGCCGACGACGTCAAGGTGCTGGTCACCGGAAACCCGGCCAACACCAACGCGCTCATCGCGCAGCGCAACGCCCCGGACATCCCTGCGGAGCGGTTCAACGCGCTCACCCGCCTCGATCACAACCGCGCGCTGTCGCAGCTGGCAGCCAAGCTCGGCGTCTCGGTGACCGAGATCTCGCACATGACCATCTGGGGCAACCACTCGGCAACCCAGTACCCGGACCTGTTCAACGCGCGCGTCGGCGGCCAGAGCGCCGCCGAGGCCGTGAACGACCAGGCCTGGATCGCCGACACGTTCATCCCCACCGTCGCCAAGCGCGGCGCCGCCATCATCGAGGCTCGCGGGTTGTCGTCGGCGGCGTCGGCCGCCAACGCCACGGTCGAGCACATGCGCGACTGGGTGCTCGGCACCCCGGACGGCGACTGGGTCTCGATGGCCGTGCCGTCGGACGGCTCCTACGGCGTGCCCGAGGGCATCATCTCGTCGTTCCCGTGCACCGTCGTCGACGGCGCCTACGAGATCGTCCAGGGCCTGGAGATCAACGAGTTCTCGCGCGGCAAGATCGACGCCTCGGTCGCCGAGCTGGTCGACGAGCGCGCCGCGGTCACCGAGCTCGGCCTGATCTGAGCCGTTCCTTGAGCCGGGCCGTGAGGCGCTAGCCGAACGCCCGTGTCGAAAGGTTCGCGAGGTTGTCTATGGACTTGGCCCAAGTCCATGAACCGTGTGCCAGGACCTTTCGACACGAGCAGCGGTCGACTTCGTCAACGCAGCTCGGCTCAAGGAGCGTAGAAAGAAGACGCCCCCGGGAACTTCCCGGGGGCGTCTCTCGTTGTCCGAATCAGTGGTCGAGGGCGCCCTCTGCGCCGGCGCCGGTCATGGAGCGGACCTCCATCTCGGCACCCTGGTCGGCGTAGGTGTCGCCGTCAGGCTTCAGCACAGAGCCGAGCCAGCCGAGGAAGAAGCCGATCGGCACCGACACGATGGCCGGGGAGTCGATCGGGAACCACGCGAAGTTCAGGTCGGGGAACATCGCGCCCTTGTTGCCGGAGACGGCCGGGGAGAAGATGATCAGGCCCACGGCGGAGATCAGGCCTCCGAAGATCGACCAGACCGCGCCCGCCGTCGAGAACCGCTTCCAGTACAGCGAGTACAGGATCGACGGCAGGTTCGCCGAGGCCGCGACGGCGAAGGCCAGC
>CAYVWO010000095.1:0-308 GCA_964455495.1 uncultured Tessaracoccus sp. | reverse complement strand
CCGTTGGCCGCGATGCCGCCGACGATGGCGATCAGGCCGATCGTGACCGATGTCCAGCGCGCGACCCTGACCTCCTTGGCCGGGTCGGCCTTGCCGTCCTTGATCACGGAGTTGTAGATGTCGTGCGCGAATGAGGCCGACGCGGTGATCGTCAGGCCCGCGACCACCGCGAGGATGGTGGCGAACGCGACGCCGGCGATGATGGCCATCAGGACGGCGCCGCCCAGCTCGAACGCCAGCGCGGGGGCGGCGGCGTTGGCCTTGCCCGGCATGTTGGCGATCTTGTCCGGGCCCACCAGCCACGCGGC
>CAYVWO010000094.1:0-8532 GCA_964455495.1 uncultured Tessaracoccus sp. | reverse complement strand
GGTTACGGGGGGCGGGGCGCTCGTGTCGGTGATCTGCGAGTCCCACACCAGGCCGGACGGCCAAGCCAACATCGAGAGCGGCTGCTTCGGCTTCCAGCCGCGGCGGGTGAGCAGATGCGTGAGCGGGCTGCGCGTGGTGGTGCTGTTCGCGCGGTCCACGTGCCACGCGATGGCTAGATGCTTCGCGCGCGTGAAACCGACGTAGAGCAGGCGAAGCTCCTCGGCGAGCGACTGCTTGTTCAGGTCCTTGGTCACGTCGTCGCGCCAGTCCGGGGTGGGGCCGACGTAAAGGTGGCGGCGGCCCTCCTCGATCAGCGTGAAGGGCCGCGACCGGCGCGGCGCCGTGCCGTCGGTCTCGGGCAGCAGCACGATGGGGAACTCCAGGCCCTTCGCGGCGTGCATCGTCATCACGCGGATCGACGGCGCGTCCGTAGCCACGCGGATGGCGTCGTCGTCGTCCGGCCCGGAGGCGCGCGCGGAGAGCAACGCCGTCAGCGCGCTGAGCGACCCGCCGTCGGCGTCGAGGAGTTCGGCGAGGTGGGCGGTGTCGGCGAGCAGGCGGTCGCCGTCGGGCTCGGCCAGCAGCCGCTCCTCGAGGCGCTCCGCGGCGCGGAGATGGGTGAGCACGGCGCCCGGGCCGCCGCGGTCGAATGCCAGGGACAGCTCGCGCAGCAGCGTGCTGACCCGCGCGGGCTCCGGGCCGCCGTCGCGCAGCAGCGCGGCCAGCTCCGAGCCGATCAGCGGGGTAAGCGAGGCCAGCCGGATGTTCGCCTGGCTGGGGTCCGCCAACGCGGTCAGCAGCGTCAGCCAGTGCGCGGCGGCGGGTTGGCGCCACACGGCCTGGCTGCCGGTCAGCACCGCGGGCAGGCCCGCCTCGGTGAGCGCGGCGCGCAGCTGCTGGGCGCGGCGCCCCGTGCGCACGAGGACCGCGACGTCGCTCAGCTTCACCCGGCGGGCGCGTGGGTCTCCGGCCACGGCCCCGCCCCTGGATGGCCCCTCGTGCGCGGCACCGTTCCCGGGCTGCTCCTCGTCTGCGGGAACGAACCGCGCGTGCTCGAGCAGCAGCTGCACCTGCCGGACGACGTCGTTCGCGACGGCCTCGTCCACCGAGCCGCCGAGCCCGCTGGCGCGCCGCAGCCAGACGCGCGCCGCGCCGGGGACCTCCAGGCGCGGGGCCTCATGGCGCGCCCCGACGGGGGTGACGACCACCTCGTCGGCGCCCATGGGAACGCCCGAGAACAGGTCGACGATGCCGCTCACCAGGGGGCCGTCCGAGCGGTGGTTGGTGCCGAGCGTCGACACCGTCGCGGTGCGGCGCGCGGCCAGATAGCTGTTCAGGTCGGCCCCGCGGAAACCGTAGATGGACTGCTTCGGGTCTCCGATCAGCACGGTGGGCCGCCCTGGGGCGACGAACGCGCGCTCGATGATCTCCCACTGGTCCGGGTCGGTGTCCTGGAACTCGTCCACGAGCACCACGGGGAAGCGCTCGCGCAGCCGTGCGCGGACAAGGTCCCGCACGCCGGGGTTGGAGAGGGCGCGGCGCAGGCGCGTGGTGATGTCGTCGAAGGTGCAGATCCCCTCCGCGAGCTTCCTGCGCTCGTACAGGTCGCGGACCGACGCGGCGAACTCGTGGTGCGGGCCCTCGTGCGGCAGCAGCGGGAGCGTGGTGGTGGCCGCGGCCACGCCGATGTGCAGCCCCTGGCGGGGGGAGAACGGCGGCTCGGGCTGGGTTCGGAAGAGGCGAAGGTAGGTGTCGGCAGCGCACTCGCGGGCCAGCGCGTCCGCGGCGGGGCCGACGGCCTCCGTGGGGGCCCAGTCGCCGAGGACGCCCAGCTCCTTCAGCATCGTCTGGCAGAACCCGTGCGTGGTGTCGATCGTGGCCTCGGTGAACCGCGCGACGGCATCGGCGAGCCGGGCGCGGGCTCCGTCGACGCCCGACAGCAGCAGGGCGACCGGGTCGGGCTTGGACAGCGAACCGCCCGCGGCGAGGACGTCGAGGCCCTCCACCGTCTCGCGGAGGCGGCCGAACACGCGCCCGCGCAGCTCGCCCGCGGCGTGGCTGCCGAAGGTGATCAAGAGCAGGTCGGAGACGTCGAACGCGGCCTCGGCCAGGTAGCGGGCTGTCAGCGCGGCGATCGCGTAGGTCTTGCCCGTGCCGGCGCTGGCCTCGAGCAGCGTCGTCTCGGTGGGCAGCGGCCCCGCTAGGTCGAACTCACTCATCTCCCACCCCCTGCATGTTGCCGTAGAGGGCCGAGGCCCAGGCCTCGAACGCCGACGCCCCCGCCGGGTCCTCGGGGAGCGGGGCGTCGGCGAACAGCTCGCTCAGGTCGTCGTCGAAGAACAGGCGCCAGGAGTCCTCCATGCCGGGCCACACCTTCGTCGTCCAGTCGGTTGGGCCGCTCCAGTCCTCGCGCCGGAACGTTGCGGCGGCCTGGGCCTCCGCGTAGGCGATCGCGGGCGTGACGGGGACGGGGACGAGCCGGTGCTGCCCGAGCGCGTAGGCGCGCACCACCGCCGACAGCCGGCTCAGCGCCGCCTCGCGGCCAGGCTCGCCGACGCCGGTTGCCAGCACCTGGTCGTCGTAGGTGTTCGGGAGCCTGCCGAAGCGGACCGCGCGGCCCGCCGTCGGCACTCCCGACGCGGTCAGGGCCAAGGCCTCCAACCAGGGCCGGACCAGCCTGCCGGAGCCCTTGCTCGCGGTGACGGTCAGGGCCTCGCCGCCGCGGCAGCGCACGGAGTCGACGACGCGCACCCGGCCGAGCGGCGCGATGTCCAGCACCAGGTCGACGGCGTGGTCCGTGACGGGCCGCTGCCAGCGCGGCCCCGCCTCGTTCCAGAGCCGGACGGCGTCTGCCTTGGCCTCGTCGAAGGCGACCTTGCCGAGCAGTCCGGGGGGCAACTCCTCGCGGCTCTGGAACCGGTCGATCACCGACTGCAGAGTCGCCCCCGACTGGAGCGAGCCGATCAGTGCCGTGACCACCTTCCACTTCTCCAGGCCGACGAGGTCGAGCGGCAGGTCGTCCTCGACGGCCGCCGGCCGGTAAAGGGGGATGCCCGCGACCGAGCGGAGGAAGGCCCTCGCGGGGTCGGCGAGGAAGCGCTCGAGCTGATCCAGCGTCACCTGCGCGGGGACGGCTCCGACGGGCCGACGCCGGGCCTCCTCGCGGCGGCGGGCGATCCTGCTCTCCTTGCCGCCCGCGCTCCTCCTTGCCCGCGCCCCGCGCAGCGCGGGGATGTCGAAGCTGGTGTCCCGATCCGGACCGACGAAGTTGGCCTCCGCCGTCGAGGTGGGCGGGTGCGCGCGCACCTCCGGATCGACGCCCAGGCGTGCGATCAGCCAGTCGATGGCCGCGGGCGGCGCGACCTCGTCGCCCGTGTGCGAGCTGAACCGCTGCCGGATCACGAGCAGCCGTTCGGCGGCCGAAGCGTGGGCCAGCAGCCGGGCCTGCCGCAGCGCGCGCTCGTCGGGCGCGGCTTCGCCGAGTTCGACGGCGTCGGCGACGGACCCGCCGCGGCCGGGGACCGCGTCGTCGGTGACGCCGAGCAGCGCCACGAGGCGGAAGCCCACGTGCGACAGCTCGCCGAGCCGCGCCACCATCAGTGACCCGTTGCCCGCGGCGACGCGAGCGCCGAAGCCGCGGCCCGCGTCGGCGAGGAGGTGCGCGAACTCGTGCCTCGTCAGCGTGGTCTCGCCGCCGAGGTGGTCGCGCTCCAGCCGCGCAAGCAACTGGGTCACGCGCAGGAGCTGCCACTGGTCGTCCCAGCCGACGCCGACGAGGTCTGTCAGCAGTCCGCGGGTGCGCGCTGCCCACTCGGGCACCGTCGCGGGCGCTGCCGTCGTCGCGACGAGCCGCCGGATGCGGCTCACCACCTCGCACAGCGCGCCCACCGTCGACAGGTCGGAGGAGCCGACGGCGTCGGTGCCCGTCAGCCCGAGGCCGGAGTCCGTCGCGGGGGAGACGGCGAGGCCGACGAGGAGCCGGTCGAGGCCGCGGATCCACGTGTTCTGCGCGATGTCGCCCAGATCGAAGGAGGCACGGTGCTGCGCGTCGAGGCCCCACCGGATGCCTGCGGCGGCGACGAGCTCGGTGACGGCCTCGCGGTCGGAGAAGCCCCAGCGGTGCGCGAGCGGGGGGCTCAGCAGGAGCTCGAGCAACCCGCTGGAGGTGGCGCGCCCCTCGCCTAGCCGGAGCAGCGCGACGGCGGTGTCGAGCACGCCGACCGCGTCGTCGCCGCCCACCGGCTGAACGCGGAGGGTCCGTCCCGGGTGCGCGCCGCCCGGCGCGAAGGCGGCGTCGAGGAGGTGCGCGTAGCGCTCGGGCCGCGGACAGACGATCAGCACGTCGCGCGGCTCCAGCGTCTCGTCCTCGGCGAAGGCCCTCGCCAGCTCGTCGCGGAGCACCTCGACCTGGCGCGCGGGGCCGTGCGAGTCGTGGATGTCGACGGCGGGCGGGGGAGCGGCGAGGCCGACGGCGTCGGTCACCGTGCCGCCCAACGCCTCCACCCACTCGCCGTGCCGAGCGGCCGCGGGCTGCAGCGCCACGAGGCCCGCGCCGTCGGCCAGCGCGCTCAGCAGCGCCCGGTCGGCGGCGGTGACCTCGTCGAGCGCGAACACGATGGTGGTCGTTGCGTCCCGCCGCGCGGCGTCGGCCAGCGCCTCAAGGGTCTCGGCGGGGTCGACCTCGAGTGAGAGCGAGGCGGCCCGCGCCAGCTCGGGCTGCCAGGCCAGCCGCTCGGGAAGCTCCTCGCCGTCCGGTCCCTCGTCTGAGCCGTCGAGCCAGGACCGGAGCAGGCCCGGCGCGTGGTCGAGGTACCACCGCTGGAGGCGGGCGAGCCGGGTGGCGACGGCGCGACGGCCGCCCGGGCGCCCGTGGTTCGCCGCGTGCGCGAGCGCCGGGAACTCGTCGGACAGCTCGCCGACGGCCTCCCAGGTCGCGAGCTCGAGCGGGGTGCCGCGCCAGCGGGACAGGTCGCGAGCGACGCCCGCGCCGTCGGCCAGCTCCGTCGCGAGGTCGCGCAGGGTGACGTAAGAGATGCCCGCGGAGATGCCAAGCCGCCGGGCCACCTCTTGACCGATGACGCGCCCCGTCGCGCGCGAGGAGACGATCACGCGCACCCGCGCGAACGGGTCGGTGTGGAGGGACCGCAGGCGCGCGGCCAGCTCGTCGAGCAGGGCGGGCCAGCGGTGCGCGCACACCACCTCGAGAGCCATTCGCGATCACCTCCGTCCAGCGTCGGGGTTACCCTATCGGCCGCCTCCGACAATTCGCCGCGCGCTCCTTCTGCGCGGCTCGATGGGCGGTGGCGTCGGGTCGGTTCTGGTTTTGTCGGTGGGGCCCAGCACAATGGCGGGCGTGAGTGAGTTGATCCTTGACGCCCTGGACCCGGAACAGCGGGAGGTGGCAACGCTGCTCGACGCCCCGGTGGTCGTGCTCGCGGGCGCGGGCACGGGGAAGACGCGCGCCATCACGCACCGCGTCGCCTACGCCGTGTCCATCGGGCGCTACCAGGCGGCGGCGACGCTGGCGGTCACGTTCACCACGCGGGCGGCGGGCGAGATGCGCAGCAGGCTGGCCGGCCTGGGCGTCCGCACGGCGCAGGCGCGGACCATCCACTCGGCGGCGCTGCGGCAGTGCCAGTTCTTCTGGCCCCAGGCCTACGGCGTCGAGTTCCCGCCCGTGGCGGAGAACACGTTCGGGCTGGTCGCGCGCGCCACCCATCAGGTGCTCGCCAGCTCCGACCAGGCCCTCATCCGCGACCTCAACTCCGAGATCTCGTGGGCCAAGACAAGCAACGTGTCGGCGGCGCGCTACCCGGAGGTCGCCGGTCCGCGCTCCGTCAACGGGGCCACGCCGTCCCAGGTGGCGGCGGTCATGGCGCAGTATGAGAAGCTGAAGCTGACCGAGGGCAGCGTCGACTTCACAGACATTCTCATGTGTAACGCGGTGCTGCTCGCCGAGCACCCCGAGATCGCGGCCACCATCCGGGGAACCTACCGCCACTTCGTCGTCGACGAGTACCAGGACGTCTCCGCGCTGCAGCACAAGCTGATCTCGCTGTGGGTCGACGGGCGCGACGACGTGTGCGTCGTCGGCGACCCCAACCAGGCCATCCACTCCTTCGCGGGCGCCGACGCCGCCTACCTGCGCGGCTTCGCAGGCGAGCACCGGGGCGCGCGCACCGTACGACTGGTGCGCAACTACCGATCGACGCCGGAGGTGCTGTCGTCGGCCAACAAAGTGCTGCGGGTGCGTCCGGGGGCGCTGGGAGCGCTGCGGCCGACCCGCGCCTCAGGCCCCCAGCCGACCTTCCAGGGCGCGGCGGACGAGGTGACCGAGGCGGCCGACGTCGCCGCCTGGCTGCGCGCCCAACACGGCGCGGGAACCCCGTGGAAGGAGCTCGCGGTGCTGTACCGGATCAACGCCCAGTCGCCTGCCCTGGAGGCGGCGCTGACCGAGGCCGGGGTGCCCTACGTCGTGCGCGGCACCGAGCGGTTCTACGACCGGGCGGAGGTGCGCCAGGCCATCGTCGAGCTGGGTCGGCTGGCAGAGCGCTCCCCGGAGGCGCCCGCCGACGAGGCCCTCGACGGCGTGCTGACCGGCCTCGGCTGGAGGCCGGAGGCGCCCTCCGGGCAGGGGCGGCAGCGCGAGCGCTGGGAGTCCCTGACCGCGCTGCGCGCCATGGTTCGCGACGAGGGCGAGGACCGCGAGGAGTGGCCGGCGTCCGAGGCCTCCGCGTGGCTGCAGGAGCGCGCGTCCTGGCAGGCCGCCCCCGTCGCCTCGGCGGTGACGCTCGCCACGCTGCACGCCGCGAAGGGCCTGGAGTGGGACGGGGTGGCGATCGTCGGCGTCCGCGAGGGGATGATCCCCTTCGTGTTGAGCCAGGAGGAGCCGGCGCTGTCGGAGGAGCGGCGCCTGCTCTACGTCGGCTTCACGCGTGCCAAGCGCGCGCTGCGGGTCAGTTGGTCGGCGTCCCGGGGGTCGGCGACGCGCTCGCGCTTCATTGCCGACCAGGTCACCGGCCCGGCCACCGTCGGGAAGCCGTCGGCGCCGCGCACGTCTTCGCGGTCGCGCGCCTGCCGGGTGTGCGGGAACCGGCTGGAGTCGGCCGCAGAGCGGAAGCTGAGCCGCCACCTCGGCTGCGAGGTCGACTACGACGAGGCGCTGTTCGAGCGGCTGCGCGCCTGGCGGAAGGCGACGGCCGAGGAGGCGAAGGTGCCCGCGTTCGTCGTGTTCGCGGACGCGACGCTCCAGGCCATCGCGGAGGCCGCGCCCGCCAGCGAGGCCGACCTGCTCCGGCTGCCGGGGATCGGCTCGTCGAAGGCGGCGAAGTACGGCGCGGCCGTCCTCGCCGTCGTCTCCGGCTCCTAGTAGTCCCGGCATCCGGGGACGGCGCAGTGATCGCGGCGGTCCCACCCGGCGGTGTCGGTGAAGGCGATTCGGCCCGACCAGAGGAAGCTGATCCCGACGAACTCGGTCTTGCGGATCCGGGCGAGACCGCGGACCTGGAGCGCGACGGTCGCCGCCACCCAGGCCGCGATGGTGTCGTCGTGACCGTCCTCGACGACGCGACGCTGCGCAGAGACGCACGCCAGGCAGGGCCCGGCGTCCGCGGCGACATAGGGGCCAACCTCCCCGGAGTCGCGGCCCCACCAGGCGTGGAGCGCGCCGTCGCCGTCGGCGAAGTGCTCGGCCTCGATCGCGGGCTCCGTGCCCGGCGGCCAGAGCATGATGGCGAGTGCGCCGACGGTCCTGCCGGGCGAGCGGCGAGCGAGGTCGGGGGAGAGGACTCGTGCCGGGTATCCGGCTCGGTGCACGGCCGATGCGACGAGGTCGGCGCGGTCCTCCGGGCCGAGGACGACGGTCTCCCTCATGAGGGTTCCAAAGACGATCTTCTTCATGCCCCGACCCTGGTGCCGTTCGCCCGCGACCGCCAGGAACTACGCGCCGTCGGACAACACCTTGGTGGATTCGGACAACACCCTGTGAAGACCGCACCCCACTGACCAGTGTCCAAGAACCGGGTGCCAGAGCCTTTCGACACGCCGCCGGGGCTTCGCCCGGGGCGGCGGCTCAAGGAGCGTGGGAACGGGGCGGCGGCTCAAGGAGCGTGGGGATGGGGCGGCGGCTCAAGGAGCGTGGGGACGGGAACGGGGCGGTGAGTCACTGACTCGCCGCCCCGTTTCAGGATCTCGTAGATCAGGCCTTGCCGAGGATCCGGTTGAGGTTGGTGCCGCACACGGGGCACTTGCCCTTGGCCATCTTGGTGCCCTTGGCGTTGACGACCACGTCGCCCTTGGCGTCGCGCTTGTCCTTGCACTTGACGCAGTAGAACGAGCCTTCCCAGGTCTCCATAGCCATATTTCCTCCTTGATTGGGCCGCCCGTAGGTCGGGCGACCAGTTCACTTTAGTGGCGGGCGGCGCTGAGGCACGCCGACACACCGCTTCTTCACATGGCGGAGTTCCGGTGGATCGGCCCACCTTCCCCTGCGAACCGATCCGGACCGGGACTCTCCGCACACAGTCTGGGCG
>CAYVWO010000093.1:0-8590 GCA_964455495.1 uncultured Tessaracoccus sp. | reverse complement strand
CGCAAGCGCTACGGGCTCAACCTGATCGACGACATCCGCCGCAACATCTCGGCGGCGTCGCTCGGCAAGATCGCGAGCCGCGGCGTCGTGAACTCCAACGAGGAGATCAAGGTCGCCGAGCACTACCGCAAGGCGCTGCGGATCAAGACGCCCACCGTCATGACCGTCGTCGGGCAGCTGTCCGGCGGCAACCAGCAGAAGGTGGTGCTCTCCAAGTGGATGATGACCGAGCCTGAGGTGCTCATCCTCGACGAACCCACGCGCGGCATCGACGTCGGCGCCAAGTTCGAGATCTACGGCATCATCAACGAGCTCGCCGACGCGGGCAAGGCCGTGGTCGTCATCTCGTCGGAGCTGCCGGAGCTGCTCGGCATCTGCGACCGCATCTTCACCCTGGCCTTCGGCCGCATCACCGGCCAGCTCCCCCGCGGAGAGGCCACCCAGGAGAGCCTCATGGCCCTCATGACCCAAGAGAGGGAGGTCGCCTGATGGGCGCCATCCGAGACATGTTCTCGAAGAACCTTCGGCAGGGCGGCATCCTCGTCGCCTTCGTGGCCATCGTGGCGGTCTTCGCCGTGTGGACCGACGGCAAGCTGCTGGACCCAGGAAACATCTCGAACCTGGTGCTCCAGTTCTCCTACATCCTGATCCTGGCGATCGGCATGCTGTTCGTCATCGTCGTCGGCCACATCGACCTGTCGGTCGGCTCCGTCGTGGCCCTCGTCGGCGCGGTCGCGGCCACGCTGGTGATCAAGAACGGCATGCCGTGGTGGGTCGGCGTCCTGGCCGGCATCGCGACCGGCCTCGTCATCGGCGCCTGGCACGGCTTCTGGGTCGCCTACGTCGGCATCCCGGGCTTCATCGTCACGCTGTCGGGCATGCTGCTGTTCCGCGGCATGACCTTCCGGGTGTTGAACTCCGTGTCGCTGTCGCCGATGCCCGCCGAGTACCAGCGGATCGCCAGCGGCTTCCTGAACGGGTTGTTCGGCGGGTACGGCTTCGACGTGTTCACCGTCGTGATCGGGGCGGTCGCCGCGGTCGGCTACGCGTACTCGCAGTGGCGCTCGCGGTCCGCGAAGATCCGCTACGAGCAGGCCGTCGAGTCCATGGGCCTGTTCATCGCCAAGCTGGTCATCGTCGCGGCCGTGATCATGTACTTCGCGTGGAAGCTCTCGACCGCGCGCGGGTTCCCGATCGTGCTGATCATCCTCGCGTTCCTGATCCTCGCGTACTCGTTCGTGTCGAAGAACACCATCTACGGCCGTCACGTCTACGCGATCGGCGGCAACCTGAACGCGGCGCTCCTCTCGGGCGTGAAGGTCAAGCGGACCATCTTCTGGGTGTACGTCCACATGGGCCTGCTCGCTGGCATCGCCGGCGTCGTGTTCTCGTCGCGCAGCAACGGCGCGCAGCCGAGCGCGGGCAACATGTTCGAGCTGGACGCGATCGCGGCCTGCTTCATCGGCGGCGCGGCCGTGACCGGCGGCGTCGGCACCGTCGCGGGCGCGATGATCGGCGGCCTGGTCATGGCCGTCATGTCCAACGGCATGCAGCTCCAGGGCGTCCAGGTCCCGACCCAGCAGATCGTCAAGGGCCTCGTGCTGCTGCTCGCGGTCGCGTTCGACGTCTGGAACAAGCGCCGGGCGGCCGCCGCGAAGTCGTGATCGACGGCGCTCCGTGACGGGCATACGTCCGCTCCTTGAGCCGGACCCCCGCGCGAAGCGCCGGGTCCGCGTCGAAAGGTCTGGCGCCCGGTTCATGGACGCGAGCTAAGCGAATAGTCGAGAGGCTGGTGACGGTTCTGCGGAACTGTCACCAGCCTTTCGACACGCTCCGGGCGCTTCGCGCCGTGGAGCGGCTCAAGGAGCGAGCAATGCCGAAGGCATCAGGCCGGGGAGCACGTCCTCGAAGGTGAGGACGCCGAGCTCGCGGTCGCCGTCGACGACGATCGCCAGCTGGGTGCGCTCGCGGCGGATGATGGCCATGCCGGCCGCGACGCCCGTGTCGGCCGGAAGCCGCACGGGATCGCGCGCCAGGTCGAGGGCCGGACGGGTCAGGTCGGGCTCGAGCAGCGTGTCGCGCACGTGGACGACGCCGACGGTGCGGGCGCCGTCGCGGACGAGCACCCTCAGGTGCCTGCTGCCGCGGGTGACCTCCTGGACGTCGTGCATGGTCGCGTTGAGGGGCACAGCCGCCAGCTGCTGACCGTCCGGGAGGAGTTCCGCGACGGTGGTCTCGCGCAGGGTCAGGAACGACGCCAGCGAGCCGCGGTAGGAGGCCTCGAGGGCGCCGACGTTCGCGGAGTGCTCCACCAGGTGCCGCAGCCCGGCCGCGTCCTGGCCCTGGGTCAGCTCGTCCCTGGGCTCGGCGCCCGCGTGCCGCACCAGCCAGTTGGCCGCCGTGTTCATGGCGCGGAGGACCGGGCGGGTCACCCACATGTAGGCGCGCAAGGGGATCGCGAGCAGAAGCGAGCTCTGCTCGGGGTGCGCGATGGCCCACGACTTGGGAGCCATCTCGCCGACCACCAGGTGCAGGAACGTGACCAGGATCAGCGCAAGGACGAATGCCGCGGCATCGGCGGCCACCGGCGGCAGCCCCCGCTCCAGCAGCGGTACCAGCGCGTGGTGCACCGCGGGCTTCGTGATGGCGCCGAGCGCAAGCGTGCAGACGGTGATGCCCAGCTGCGACCCGGCGAGCACGAGGGTCAGCTCGTGGGAGTTCTTGACGGCCGCGCGGCCGGCCGCGGTCCCCGCGGCCTCCTCGAGGCGGTGCGGCTTGGCCGCCATCAAGGCGAATTCCGCCGCGACGAAGTAGGCGCTGAGCACGATGATCAACGCGGTCCAGCCGGCTGTTGCCCAGCCGCTCATGGCAAGCAGGATCATGCCTCGCCCTCCTCGTCGAACTGGACCCGGACGCGGGCGGGCACGTGGCGCTCGATCGCGAGCACCTCGAACCGCACGACGCGGGACTCGGCGTGCAGGACGCGCTCCCCGAGGGTCGGCTCAAGGGCGAGCTCGATGACGTCACCCTCGGCGGGGAGGTCGCCGACCTCGTGGATCAGCAGCCCGGACAGGGTCTCGAAGTCGCCGTCGGGCAGCTTGTGGTTGATCCGCCGCTCGACCTCGTCGACGGGGGTGTCGCCGGGCATCACCCAGCGGTCCTCGCCGGGCGCCTCCAGGGCGTCGTGCTCGTCGACCAGCTCGCCGACGATCTCCTCGACCAGGTCCTCCAGCGTCACGATGCCGACGAACGTGCCGTACTCGTCGAGCACGCACGCCAGGTCCTGGCCGTACTCGCGGAGCTGCTGCTGCGCGTCGGGCAGCGGCATGAACGTGGGCAGGAACAGCGCGTCGCGGGAGACGGCGGTCACGGGGCGCGTGGAGTTCGCGGGTTCGTCTAGGACGTCGACCAGCTGGACGATGCCAAGCACGTTGTCGGTGCGGTCCAGCACCGGGTAGCGCGTGTGCCCGGTTGCCATCTTGGCGCGCACCTCCGCGACGCTCGCCGTGTGCGCCACGAACCCGACGCGGACGCGCGGGACCATGGCGTGCTCGACGTCGCGGCGGGGGAAGTCGAGGATGCGGTCGATGACGGTGCCGATGTCGTCAGGCAGCGTTCCGGAGGCGCGCGAGTCGGCGACGACACGCTCCAGGTCGGTCGCGGAGACCGCGGACTCGACGTCGTGCACGGGCTGGATGCGCAGCGCGCGCAGCAGCAGCTCGGCGGCCTTGTCGAACACCCAGATGACCGGGCCGAGCACCGTGAGGTAGGCCTTGGTCGACGGCGCAAGCGCGTCGGCAACCTGCGCCGAGCGCGCGATGGCGAAGTTCTTGGGGAACAGCTCGCCCAGCAGCATCTGGACCACGGTCGAGAAGGCAAGCGCGACGAACGCCCCGATCCCGACGGCGGTGGCGGTCAGCGCGCCGCCGGACAGCAGCGAGCCGAGCGCCTGGCCGATCAACGGCTCGGCGACGTAGCCGACCAACAGGCCGGTGACGGTGATGCCCAGCTGCGCGCCGGAGAGCAGAAAGGACGTGCGCCTCGTGATGTCGAGCGTGCGCTGGGCGGCGCGGTCGCCGTCGGCCGCGCGGCTGGCCAACCGGGACCGGTCAACCGCGACGTAGGCGAACTCTTGGGCGACGAAGTAGGCGGTGGCGGCGGTGATCAGCAGGACCACGGCGACGCCGACGAGCAGGGAGACGACCGGGCTCACGAGGCGGCCCCGTCAGGGGCGGGCCTGCGTTTATGGCCCTCCGAATCAGATGACATGCGCCGAATCTTACGGCACACCCGCCGAACGCACCGCCCGGAGAACCGGATCCTGAGAGTGGAGAGAAACTGATCAATGCATTGATCACTACCTAGCGTATGATGATCACTGTACTGGTCAAGGAGGCCTCGTGCGGCTGCATCCGAAGACCGCCCGCATGCTCGGGCGCATGGGCGAGGACATCAAGACGTGGCGCCTCGCTCAAGGACTGAGCGCCATGTCGGTCGCCGACCGCGCGGGAATCACCCGCACGACGCTGCGCACCATCGAGACGGACCCCACGCGCGCCTCGTTCGGCAACGTGCTGGCGGTCCTCGCGGTGCTCGGGGTCGATGACGCCGTCGCCGCCGCGCTCGACCCCACGCAGTCCGAGCGCGGCCAGGCGCTCCTGACCGCCGCGGCCCGACGGGAGATCTGATGGTCTCCGTCCACTGGACCTCCCTGACGGGGGAGACGCACCTCGCAGGTCGGCTCGACGAGGTCGGGCCGGCGCGGCTCCAGCGCTTCACCGGCTGCCCCGAAGGAAACGCACGCCGTCGCGATCCCCGTTAGGCTGAGGGCACTTCCAGGGAAAGGCATTCCGTGAAGGGCATCGTCATCTTCTCCGGGTCGGCGCATCCTGCGTTCGCCGACGAGGTGTGCGCACAGCTGGGGCGGGAACGGTCGGGCGCGAGGATCTCCCGGTTCAGCAACGACTGCCTCCAAGCGCAGCTGCTGGCCAACTGCCGTCAGCGCGACGTCTACCTCATCCAGCCGCTGGTGCCGCCCACGCAGGAGCACCTGATGGAGCTGTTGTTGATGATCAACGCGGCTCGGGGCGCCTCCGCCGGGCAGATCACCGCCGTCATGCCGCACTACGCCTACGCCCGCTCGGACAAGAAGGACGCCTCGCGCATCTCGCTGGGCGGCCGGCTCGTCGCCGACCTCCTGAGCACCGCCGGCGTCGACCGCGTCATCACCATGGCCCTGCACGCCCCGCAGGTGCACGGGTTCTTCTCCGTGCCCGTCGACCACCTGACCGCGCTCGGCGTGATCGCCGACCACTACCGCGCGCGCGACCTCAGCAACACCGTCGTCGTCTCCCCCGACCTGGGAAACGCCAAGCAGGCCACCCTCCTTGCCCGCCTCCTGAACCTTCCCGTGGCGGCGGGCTCGAAGCAGCGCCTCGCCGACGACAAGGTCGTCATCGACAGCATCGTCGGCGACGTCGCGGGCAAGCGCGCCATCGTGCTCGACGACGAGATCGCCACCGGGGGGTCCATCGTCGAGATCGTGAACCGGCTGGCGGACTTCGGCTGCGTCGAGGCGTCGGTGGCCTGCACCCACGGCCTGTTCACGGGCTCCGCGGTCGAGCGACTGACGTCGAACCCGCACATCACCGAGGTCGTGGCCACGAACACCGTTCCCCATCCCACCGGCTTCCCGGGGCTGACCCAGCTGAGCGTCGCCGGCCTGTTCGCCGAGGCCATCTCGCGCATCCACCACGGCCGTTCCGTCAGCAGGTTGGTCAACAACGGCGACCCGTCCGACGCGCCCCGGCCCCAGCCGGAAGGCCTCTGCTAGCCGGCACGGAGGTTCGACGCGTAACGCGGCCATCCGTGCCCTGTGGCGCAGGAAAAGGGGTCGTTGTGCGTCAAAGATCCGTGGCGTCCGAGTATCACGACCTGCGGTGTCGTTCCACGACCTCCCGCCAACTGGGAATGACCACCCCGTCGGCCGCCATCTTGCGCCGGAGCCGTCGGCGGCTCACGAAGATGCCCGTCAAGCCGACGGCGTAGAAGGGAAGCTGAAGCAGCCAGGCCCAGCGCATGTGCTCTGCGGTGTGCGGCAGGCCGGCCGAAACGGCGTCGAGGAAGACGCCCATCGCGAGGATCAGCAGGGTCCCGCCGACGAACCCACCGGTGATCACGATCCCGGTCGCGGCACCCAGCTGGGTTCGAGGCAGGTCGGTGCGGGGGAAGTCGAAGCCGATCGCCGTGCCGGGACCGCCGGCGGCAAGGACCACCACCAAGGCGAGCAGGACCGGCCACGGCGCCTGCCCGGGCCAGGCGAGCGCGAGCGTCCACGCCGCGGCCGTCGTGGCGATCACGGTCAACGCGAGGTTGCTGCGCCGCAGCGGATGGCGGGCGGTGAGCGCGCCGACGATCGGGCCCATCGCCATCGCGGCGAACGAGAAGACCGACATGAGCACCGAGGCCTGGGCCTGGGGAAGGCCCTGCCCGACGATCAGGTAAGGCATCCCCCACATGAACACGAACGCCATGAACGGGAAGCCGGAGGTGAAGTGGATCCAGAAGCCGAGCTGCGTCGCGGGATGCTTGGCGGCGTCGACGATCTGGCCGGGGACGTCCCGCAGGCTCCCGTCGACGCGGGGTCTGGCCACCCCGGGCGGCGTGTCTCGCACGAGGAACGCGGCCGCGAGCGCGACAGCCGAGAGACTCGACGCCACGAGCAGGCCCGGCGTCCAGCCAAGGTGGACGATGAGCGGCAGCACGAACACCACCGAGCCGACCTGCCCGAGCGCGCCCAGCGCGCCCGTCACCTGGCCGAGGACCGGAACCGAGCGGGGATCGAACCAGCTGGGGAGCAGCCGGATCACCGAGTTGAAGATGCAGGCGTCGCCAAGACCGAGGAACACGCGCGCCGCGTAGGCCAACGGAAGGTCGTCCACGAGCGCCAGCATCACCTGGCCGAGCCCGACGGCGACCGTTCCCACCAGGAGCATGACCCGCGACCCATAGCGGTCGAGCAGCGCGCCGGCCGGCAGCTGGGCAAGCGCGTAGACGGTCAGCTGCAGCACGACGAAGGTCGACACGATGCCGACGGTGGTTCCGAAATGCTCGGCCGCCTCGAGCCCCGCGACCCCGAGCGACGACCGGTGCATCATCGCCACGATGTAGACGACGATGCTCGCGGCCCACACGAGCCAGGCCTTGCGGCCGTACGCGGTCTGCATCGCTTCCTCCGAGCCACACCCTACTGGTCTGGTCAATCGCGATTTGGCGCCCTCGGGACGAGATCCGGGCTACACTCTGCGAGGATCTCGCCCTTGGACGGGGGCGAGGCCGGGGGTCGGCCCGATGCCGGAAGTACTCGGGCCGACCCATCCATTGCAGGGCAGTGGACGCTGTCACCTGCTGACTTCATCGTCCCACTTCACAAACCGGGCGCGACGGCGGGGTCGCCTAACGCCCCGAACGCCCTATTCTCCGATGGTGGCGGCGTCGATCACGTAGCGGTAGCGCACCTTCGCGGCGACGACGTTCTCGTGCGCCTCGTTGATCTGCGAGGCCGGGATGATCTCGATCATGGGGGCCAGCTTGTGCTCGGCGCAGAAGTCGAGCATCTGCTGGGTCTCGGCGATGCCGCCGATGTTGGAGCCTGCCAGCACCCGCGCCTGGCCCGTGAGCCCGCCGATGCTGAACGTCGTCGGGTGCGCGGGAAGGCCGACGTTGACCAGGACGCCGTGCGCCTTGAGGAGCCTCAGGACGCCGTCGAGGTCGACGCCGTCGGACACGGTGCTGAGGATCAGGTCGAAGCTGCCGCGGAGCTCCCGCATGCGGGCCTTGTCCTCGGTGGAGACGTAGTCCGTGGCGCCGAGGCGGAGGCCGTCGTCGCGCTTGGCGAGCGTGCGGCTGAGCACGACGGTCTCCGCGCCGAGCGCCGCGGCGAACTGCACGCCCATGTGGCCGAGGCCGCCGAGGCCGACGACGCCCACCCGCATGCCGGGCGCGGCGCCCCAGCGCTTGAGCGGGTTGTACGTGGTGATGCCCGCGCACATGAGCGGCGCGGCCTGCTCGAGCGGCATGCCGTCGGGCACGTGCATCAGGTAGTCCTGCTCGACGGTGATGCCCTGCGAGTAGCCGCCGGCGGTGGGGAGGCCGTCGCGGCCGATGCCCGCGTAGGTCCAGATGGTCGACGGGGTTCCGGTGCAGAACTGCTCCTCGCCCTGCTCGCACATGTCGCACTCGCGGCAGGAGTCGACGAAGCACCCGACGCCGACGCGGTCGCCGACCTGGAACTTCGTCACCTCGGAGCCGACCTCGCTCACGATGCCTGCGATCTCGTGCCCGGGAACCAGCGGGTAGTTCACGCGCCCCCACTCGCCGCGCGCGGTGTGGATGTCGGAGTGGCAGATGCCCGCGTAGTGGATGTCGAAATAGACCTCGGTGGGGCCGGGCTCGCGCCGGGTGATGGTGGTCTTCTCGTAGCGGCCGGTGGGCGAGTCGACGGCGTAAGCGGCAACCTCGGGCATTGCGTCTCTCCTGAAAGCTGGGGTTCAGGAGACTCTACCCCCACACGCTCCTTGAGCCAGGCGCG
>CAYVWO010000092.1:0-8609 GCA_964455495.1 uncultured Tessaracoccus sp. | reverse complement strand
GCCATTCGCGAGGCATCTGCCAGGCGCGTTCATGAGGAGAAGGTTCGGACGTTGTCCCAGTCCGCTCGGACGCGCTACGCCGATCTGCTCGACCGCCTCGGGAAGTGATCCATTGACGCTTGCCGGTCAGCCGGGGGCGAAGGTGGCGCGGCGGTTCGTGCGGCGGAGTATCCGCAGGAGCGGGCGGCCGACGATGGCGAGCGTCACGATCGTCGTGACCGCGCGGCCGAGGTTCCAGCCCATCGCCGTCGCCGCGTTCCACAGCAGGAAGCGGTGCAGGTTCTCCAGTATCGGCGCGCCGGCGACGTAGCTCAGCTCGGTGGACAGCCCCAGGTTGAACGGCCAGAAGGTGAGGTCGACGAGCGCCCCGTAGAGCGTTGTGGCCACCGCGCCGTAGGCGCCGAGCAGCGCGATCTCCGCCCAGCTGCCGTGCGCCGGTCGCGACCCGGGCTTTGCCCGATGGCCCCCGGGGAGGAGCCCCGCGCCCATGCCGACGAACGACGCCGCCATCATCTGGAACGGCAGCCACGGCCCGACGCCGCCGGTCAGCAGCGACGAGGTCAGCAGCGTCGTGCTGCCGAGGAGGAAGCCGAAGGTGGGGCCGAGCATCGCCAACGTCTTCGGGTCGATTGTTCCCCGGCTGAGCTGAGACACCACGATGCCGATCACGATCGGCAGCAGCACGGCGAAGATGAACGGAGACAACGCGTTGCCGTCGAGCGCCGCCGACGGCACGACAAGCAAGGGCCACAGGAACGACAGGAGCGCGACGACGACAACGAGCCCGAGCATGAGACCGGAGGTCCAGTCCACGTTGCTTTCGACGCGGTCCGGGCGCTTCGCGCCGGGGACCGGCTCAAGGCCTCGCGGGTTCATCTCAACCCTTGCGCCGACAACGCGGCGGCGACCTCGGCGACCGTCAGCACGTCGTGCGGGTGGAACACCTTGGCGACCTGAGGGGAGAAGCCGGGGGAGGCGCAGCAGACGACCCGGGTGGGGCCGTCCGCGACGACGTCGCCGTCGGCGAGCACGACGCAGCGGTCCGTGGCCTGGGCTGTGAACTCGACATCGTGGGTGGCGATGACCACGCAGGCGCCGTCGTCGGCGAGCTGCCTCACGATCAGCGCCAGCTCGTGCTTCATCTGGTAATCCAAGCCACGGGTGGGCTCGTCCAGGCAGATTACGGTGGGGCGGGCGGCGAGCTGGATCGCAAGCACCAGCGCCAGTCGTTGCCCCTCGGACAGGTCGCGGGGGTTGCGGTCGTCGGGGAGATCGGCGCCCAGGCGGGCGAGGATCGCGCGGGTCGTTCCCTCGGCGGCGTGGGATTCCCGGTCCGCCTGGCGCAGCTCCTCGCCGACGCTCGGCAGGTACAGCAGGTCCGACGGCGTCTGGGGGACGAGAGACACCAGCCGCCGCGCCTCTTCATCGCCTACCCTGCGCGGGTCCGCGCCGTCGATGCTCAGCGTTCCGGTGCTTGCCACCGCCCCCTGCAGCGCCCACATCAGCGACGACTTGCCGGACCCGTTGCGGCCCATCAGCGCCACGACGGTGCCCGCGTGCAGGTCGAGGCTGGCGCCCACGGCGCGCAGCTTGCCGTAGTCGACGGCGAGGTCACGTGCCTCGGCGACCCTTGTCAGCCCGGCGTCGCTCCACGCGACCGGGTCCTCGGGGAGGTCGGGCAGCACCACGCGCGGGCCCTCGTCGTGAACCTTGCGGCGCGCGTCGCGGACGCTGGTGGCCACCGTCGGCCAGCCGAGCACGCCGGACAGCTCGACCAGCGGGGGCCGGACGTCCGCTTGGGCAAGCACGTCGGCCGTCGGGCCGAAGACGGCGCTGCCGTCGCCGGGCAGCCAGAGCGCGGAGTCGGCGGTGTGCATGACGCGCTCGAGCCGGTGCTCGGCGAGCACGACGGTCAGGCCGACGTCGTAGACCAGCGTGTTGATGGCGGACAGCACGTCCTGGGCGGCGTTCGGGTCGAGCGCGGAGGTGGGCTCGTCCAGCACGAGCACGCGCGGCTGGGCGGCGAGCACCGCGGCGATCGCGACCCGCTGCTGCTGGCCGCCGGAGAGTTCGACGAGCTGGCGGCGTCGGAGCTCCGCGATTCCCATCAGATCCAGGGTCTCCTCGACGCGCTTGCGCATGGTCGACGGCGCGAGCCCGAGCTGCTCCATGCCGTACGCGACCTCGTCCTCGACGACGTCGGTCACGAACCCGGAGACGGGGTTCTGGCCGACGAAGCCGACGAGGTCGGCCAGCTCGCGGGGCCGAACCCCGGTGATGTCTTGGCTGGCGACGCGGATTCGGCCGGACATGGTCGCGCCGGTGGTGGTGGGGATAAGGGCGTTGATCGCGCCGAGCAGCGTCGACTTGCCGGAGCCCGTTCGGCCGACGACGACGCACAGGTCGGACTCGCGGATGGTGCCGGTCACGCCGCTGAGCACCGGCCGGTCGGCGCCGGGCTGGGTGATGCTGACGTTGTCGAACTCGATCATGCGTCGTTCCTCGATGGCGGGGTCGCGAGGCCCGGCAGGGCGAAGCACGCGGCGCTGAGCAGGGCGAGCGGGGGAAGCACAGGCGGCCGGAAGGGCGTCACCGGCGGGTTGAGGAGCTCGGGCGAGCCGAATTCGGAGGCGAGGAAGAAGATGACCGCGAGGCCGGCGAGGCCGCACGCCATCGTGACGTACTCGGGGCCGCCCCAGGGCGCTGGCCGGTACCGCGTGACGCCGAGTTGGCGGCCCGACGAGCGCATGCCCCATACGGTGAGCGCGATCCCGATGCCGACGAGGCCGACGGCGAGGACGGCGGGTCCGCGGAGCCCCAGCATGCCGTTCATCCGGGCGGGCACGCCGAGCAGCACGTAGATGCCCAGCGTGACGCAGAGCAGCGCGCCGAGCAGCGGCCAGGTCCCGTGTCGGCGCTCGCCCGGCGCGCGGGTGCGGCCGTAGCCGCGGGCCTCCATCGACGTCGCCAGTTGGAGCGAGGACTCGACGCTGTCCTCGATCACGGGGATGAGGGTGGCGGGCACCGCGGCGAGGCCGCGTCGTCGGCCGCCCCGCAGCCGCTGCCCGCGCCGCACCCGGTGCAGCGAGGCGATCAGCTGCGGGATGAGCGACAGCGCGATGACCACGGCGGTCGAGATGTCGCGGAGGCCGGCGGGCACCGACTTCAGCGCCGTGCGCGGGTTCGCCAACGAGTTCGCGGCGCCGACGCAGAGCAGCATCGTCGCGAGGCGCAGCGCGTCGAACAGGGCGAACATGAACCCGTCGACGGTGACGGCGCCGCCGAGGCGGATGCCCGCGGCCCACGCCGGTAGCTGGACGGAGGGGAGCGTGAAGAGCACGTCCCCGGTGCGCGTGCCGCCGATGGTGATCTGGAAGAACATGCGCATGACGACGATGAACAGCGCGAGGAAGAGGTAGACCTTGAGCGATCGGGCCCAAGGGGTGTCCGGCCGCCGGAGGACAACGACGGCGACCATCGCGGCCGCGATCAGGCCGATGACCAGCGGGTTCGCGGTGAGGCTGACCGCAGCGCTGGCGCTCAGCGCCCACGCCCACCACGCCCAGGGGTGCACGAACCGCAGCCCCCGCGGCTGATCAGCCGCGGGGACGGGGGCATCGGGCGTGCCGTCGGCGACGGCGACGGCGACCCTGGGCAGGAGGCGGGGCATGGGTCCGGCGTGTGGTCGCTCCGGAGGGTCAGCGGCCGCCGACCGCGCCGCCCTTTCCGGGCTTCTTCCTGCCGAAGTAGATCGCGACGGCGGCTCCCGCCACCACGACTACGCCGATGGCGACCCACACGGTCGTCGAGCTTCCGCCGTCGGCCTGGTCGGGCTGCTCGGCGGGGGCGGTTGCGGGCGTTTCGGTCGCGGCGGGCGCCGCGGCGGCTCCGGTCACGGCCAGGTCCTGGACGGTGACGCCCTCGGGGGCCGCGACCTCGGCGCCGTCCTTGACGATCTTCAGGTACGGCGGCGTGCAACTCTCCTCCTCGGCCTTGTTATAGCACCAGGCCTCGATGGTTCCGGGCTGCGGCTTGTTCTCATCGGCGCCGAGCTGAGAGAAGGCGTACTCCGCGCCCGGGGTGCCCTGGTAGTAGTTCCAGAACTGGCCGTTGAAGGTCGCCGGGCAGGGTGTGGGGTGGCCGCCGATGGAGCAGATGAAGTTGGAGCCATCGCGGCCCAACTCGAGGCCGGCGTTGGTCAGCGCCTCGGTGCCGGTGGTGGGGGTGCCGACGCACTCGTTGGCCAACTCCTCGTCGCCGTCGGTGACCACGAGCAGCCACACCTGGTCGGCGGCTAGGCAGGCGCCGACGGCGTTGTCGTCCTCGGCGTGCGCGGCAAGCGGCGCGGCGAACGCGGTCAGGGCCAGCGCGAGCGCGCTGAGCAGGGGAAACAGGAGACGGCGGAGCATGGGTAACCTCTCGGTCCTGGGTCCGCGGCTGTGTCTTTCCTCGCGACACGCCCGCTGACCACGACGGGCTTGATTCTGTCGAGCCCGCGCTCGGCGCTCCGGCTTGTCCCACAAGGGGTTTCACGGTTGCGGGACAGCTCTGGATTCGCACCAGATTCCCCTCCCGCGGGCTTGACGCGCACTCTATCAGGGCGTTGTCGTAGGGTCTGGATATGCCGTTCTCGCCGGAGTTGACCACGCTCGCCTACGTCACGACGCCGGACCGGGCGCGGGTGCTGCTGGTGCACCGGGTCGCGCGCGAGTCCGACGAGCAGTTGGGGAAGTACAACGGGCTGGGCGGGAAGGTCGAGCCCGGCGAGGACATCGTCGCGGCGATGCGCCGGGAGTTGCGTGAGGAGGCGGGCATCGAGGCGACAGCCCTGGAGCTGCGGGGCACGGTCTCCTGGCCGGGGTTCAACGGGCGCGACGTGTTCGGCTTCGTGTTCCTCGTGACGGGGTTCGACGGCGAGATCCCCGAGCGCAACGACGAGGGCACGCTCGCCTGGCACGACGTCGCGACGATGATGGGGCTGCCGATGTGGGACGGCGACCGGCACTTCCTCCCGCTGGTGTTCGATTCGTCGGTCGGCCAGTTCCACGGCGTCATCCCTTACGACGGCGGCCACAGCGTTGGCTGGCAGGTGTCGGTGCTGCCGCGGATGTGACGCCGGTGGTTAGGCTGCGGGCATGAGAATCGACCTCAACGCGGACGTGGGGGAGTCGTTCGGCCCGTGGCGGCTGGGCGCCGACGAGGCCATGCTCGCCGCGGTGACCCGCGCCAACGCCGCCTGCGGCTTCCACGCTGGCGACCCGCTGACGCTCACCGAGATCTGCCGCCTCGCAGCGGAGCGCGGCGTGGCGATCGGCGCGCAGGTGAGCTACCGCGACCTCGCGGGCTTCGGCAGGCGCTTCCTCGACGCCTCGCCCGCGGAGCTGGCCGCCGACGTGGTCTACCAGATCGGCGCGCTGGAGGGGATCTGTCGAGCGTTCGGCGCCCGCGTCGGCTACGTGAAGCCGCACGGTGCGCTGTACCACGCCGTCGTGGGTCACGAGCCGCAGGCGCAAGCGGTGATCGACGCCGTGCGGTCCTTCGACGACCGGCTGGCCGTGCTCGGCGCCCCCGGGTCGGCGCTGCTGCGGCTCGCCGAGGCGGCGGGCCTCCGCGCGGTGGCCGAGGGATTCGCCGACCGCGGGTACCTGCCCGACGGCAGGCTCGTCCCGCGCTCGGAGCCCGAGGCCTTGGTGACGGACCCCGCGGAGGTCGCCCGGCGAGTGGTGGTCATGGCCGAGGAGCAGACGGTGGTCGCCGTCGACGGGACCGTCGTGCGGCTCGACGTCGAGTCCGTCTGCCTGCACGGCGACACCCCCGGCGCTGGCGAGTTGGCTGCCTCCGTGCGCGCGGCGTTGGCCGACGCCGGGCTTGCCGTCAGCCCCTTCGCCCCGCCAGACCCGCGCGCCGCCGGCCGGTGAGAGTGTTGCCCTGCGGGGCCCACGCGCTGCTTCTCGAGTTCGACGCTCTCGACGAGGTGCTCGCCGCGCACGCGCGCCTGCGCGGCGAGGTCGACGCGGAGCTTGTGCCCGCGGCCCGCACCCTGCTGGTAACGGCCCGCGGCATCGCAGGATCGGCTTCGGCCCTGGCATCGCTACTGGCCGACGAGCTCGGCTCCGCGGCGGAGCCCGCCGGGCGCGAGGTCGAGGTGCCGGTGATCTACGACGGCGACGACCTGGCCGAGGTCGCGCGGCTCAGCGGGCTCTCCGTGCGCGAGGTGATCGAGGCGCACGCCGGAACGCCCTGGCGCGCGGCCTTCGGCGGCTTCGCGCCCGGCTTCGTCTACCTGGTCGGCGGCGACCCGAGGCTGCGCGTCCCGCGCCTCACCTCCCCGCGAACCCGCGTGCCCGCCGGGTCGGTGGCACTCGCGGACGAGTTCAGCGGCGTCTACCCGACGGCGTCGCCGGGCGGCTGGCGGCTGCTCGGACGCACCGATGTCGCGCTTTTCGATCCCGCCATGTCGCCTCCCGCGTTGATGGCGCCGGGCGACACGGTGAGATTTGTGGCGCGCGCGCCCAGCATCGCGGCCATCTCGACGGAAAACTGCGGCAACCCGGACCTTCCGTCCCCCAGAGCGCCGGAATCCTCATCTTGGTGCAGTTATTCGTCGAATTCGCGCCTACGACGCCTGGTCGTCGGGCGCACGCTGCTGCCTGTGCTCGTCCAGGACGGAGGGCGACCCGGGCTGGGCGCCGTCGGGGTGTCCCCGAGCGGGGCCGCGGACCGCGGGGCGTACGAGCTCGGGCAGCGGATGGTCGGCAACGAACTCGGCGAGGCGGCGCTGGAGATCACCATGGGGCAGGCGGCGTTCACCGCCGTCGGGGCGATGACGGCCGCGCTGACGGGCGCCCCGTGCCCGGCCACGGTGGGCGGGCGCGCCGTGTCCCACGCGACGGTGTTCACCATCGGCGACGGCGAGACGCTCACGTTGGGCGCGCCGACCTCGGGGCTGCGCACATACTTGTCGGTGCGCGGGGGAGTCGACGTGCAGCCGGTGTTGGGGTCGCGGTCGCGCGACACGCTCGGCGGGCTTGGGCCCGCGCCGCTGCTCGCGGGCGACGGCGTCGGGATCGGCGAGGCGGCGCCGGGCTGGGCGCCCGCCGTCGATCATGTGGCCCAGCCGGCGTGGCCCCGCGTCGCGATCCTCCGCTACCTCCCCGGGCCGCGCGCCGACTGGGCGGAAGGGCTCGCTGGCTCCGCGTGGGCCGTCGGCGCCGCCGTCGACCGCGTGGGCGCGCGCCTCGTCGGCCCCCCGCTGAGCAGGCGAGGGGGAGAACTCCCCAGCGAGGGCGTGGTGCGCGGCGCCATCCAGCTGCCGCCGTCGGGGCAGCCCGTGCTGTTCCTCGCGGACCATCCGCCGACCGGCGGCTATCCCGTCGTCGGCATCCTCAGCGCCGACTCCGCCGACGCCGCGGCCCAGCTCCGCCCCGGGGACCCCGTCCGCCTCGAACCCAACTGAATCGCACGAATTTCGTGGGCGCTGCGCGCGCGGGGGCATGTCGATGTCAGACTTGGCCATGGCAAAGAAGAACCCGCGGATGAACAAAGAACTCTACGAGGCCGAGCTGCTGGCCCTCCAGGCGGAGCTGGTCGAGATGCAGGAGTGGGTCAAGGAGACCGGAGCGCGCATCGTCGTCGTCTTCGAGGGCCGCGACGCCGCGGGCAAGGGCGGTGCGATCAAACGGATCACCGAGTACCTCAACCCGCGCGTCGCGCGCGTCGTCGCGCTCCCGGCGCCGACGGAGCGGGACCGCACGCAGTGGTACTTCCAGCGCTACGTCGAGCACCTTCCCGCCGCCGGCGAGATTCGCCTGTTCGACCGCTCCTGGTACAACCGCGGCGGCGTCGAGCGGGTCATGGGCTACTGCACCGCCGAGGAGCATCGTCGGTTCCTGCGTCAGTGCCCCATCTTCGAACGCATGCTGCTCGAGGACGGCATCATCCTGCTGAAGTACTGGTTCTCCGTGTCCGACAAGGAGCAGACGAAGCGGTTCAAGTCACGCCTCACGGATCCGATGCGACGGTGGAAGCTGTCGTCGACCGATCTCGAGTCCATCACCCGCTGGGAGGAGTACTCGCGGGCGAAGGACGAGATGTTCGTCCACACCGACATCAACGGCGCGCGCTGGAACGTCGTCGAGTCCGAGGACAAGCGCAAGGCGCGGATCAACATGATCCACCACCTGCTGAGCTCCATCCCCTACACGCACATCGAGCGGCCGGAGCTGAAGTTCCCGAAGCGTCCGCCGTCGACGGGCTACCGCCGCACGGACCGCGCGCTCCAGCTCGAGGTCCCCGACTTCGCCGCGACGCTCAAGGTCGAGGAGATCCCGCCGCCCTACGTCGACGTGAACGCTGACAATGAAGTAGCGCCCGTGGACGTCGAGGACGAGCCGTTGCCGAACGGCATCGACCACGAAGGCGTGGATCACGACGGCCTGCCGCTGCCCGAAGGGGTCGTCGAGGAGGTCGCGACCAACTGAGAGACGGACACCTTGGTTGGCACTCGGCTTGAATGAGTGCTAACTCCGCGATAGTTTGTCCTTTAGCACTCGACCCTGTCGGGTGCTAACGGCCCGGACGGCACCCGCGACGACGCCCGGCCATGCGAC
>CAYVWO010000091.1:0-8676 GCA_964455495.1 uncultured Tessaracoccus sp. | reverse complement strand
GCTGTGGTGGGGATCGTCGACGATCATCCTGCGGTCGTTCTCGGCGTCGCCACGCTGCTGGGCGCGCAGCCCGGGCTGGTCGTCGCGGCATCCGGCGCCACCGTCGCGGAACTCCTCTCCCGGCAGACCTCCTTCGACGTGGTCCTGCTCGACCTCAGCCTGGGAGACGGCTCGACGCCCGCCGAGAACCTGCGAGCGCTCGCGGGCACCGGCGCCAGGGTTCTCGTGTACACCACCGGCGACCGGCCGCAGCTGGTGCGCGAGGCGAGCCGGGCCGGGGCCATCGGCATGATCCGCAAGTCCGCGCCCGCCGCCGCGATGGTCGACGCCGTGCGCGCCGCCGCCCGCGGCGAGGTCGTCGCCTCCGCGGAGTGGGCCGCGGCCCTCGACCTCGACACCGTCTTCGTGCGGACGGCCCTGTCCGACCGCGAGGCCGAGGTCCTCGCGCTGTATGCCTCGGGCGAGACCGCCGAGCGGGTCGGCGAGCAGCTGTACATCTCCCGCGAGACGGTGCTCGACCACGTGCGGCGGATCCGCGCGAAGTACGCGGCCATGGACCGGCCGGCGCGGACGAAGGTCGACCTGTACCGCCGCGCGGTTGAGGACGGCATCCTCGCCGGCAATGAATAGAGATGAATAGGGAAGGCTCCGTCGAGCGGGTGCTCGGCCAGGTCATCTCGCTGAGCGGCATCCTCCTCTTCGCCCTGCAGGACGCGCAGGACATGGCGGAGAAGACCCCGATGGCGTGGTGGTGGGACGCGCTGGTGTTTCTCGTCGTCGGCCTCGTCGTGGTGAACGCTGCGTTCGGCTCCGTGCTCCCGCTCCGGCTCCTCCGGCTCCACTGGGCGGCGACACCGGCGCTGACGGCCGTCGTCCTCGTCGGGAGTTTCGCCGCCTATCAGGGGCACGACCCCGACGGGCTGTACCCCTGGACGTGGTCCTTGGGCTCGGTCACGCTCAGCTACCTGGCGCTGTGGCTCGCGCCCGGCGTCGCGATCGCGGTGGGTGTCGCCTTCGGCTTCCTCCCCGTCCTGGGCGGGGTGCTGGCGGAGGGCAGGGCGCCGGAGATGGCCGCCGTCATGACCCCCATCCAGATCACCAGCGCCGGGTTCATCGTCATCTTCTTCGTCATCCGCGCGCACATGAACCGGCTGCACGACGCGGAGGCCAACGCGCGGAGCCAGGAGGAGTCTCGCGTCCGCGCCGCCGCGGAGCTGGGGGAGCAGGGGCGCGTCGCGCGGCTCGTGCACGACGAGGTGCTCGCCACCCTGTCGGCGGCGCTGCGCTTCGACGGCGTGCCCCCGACGACGCTGAGGACGCAGGCGGGGCGCGCGCTCGCGGTCTTCGACGGCGACGGTCCCCCAGCCGGTGCCGACGCGGCGACCTGCGGCGGGGTCGTCGGGATCCTCAGGGAGTTGGTGGAGCCGCTGGGCGGCAGGGTCGCGGTGGAGGTGTCGCGCGGGCGGCTGCCCGCCGACGTGGCCGACGCCGTGCTCGGCGCCGCGCGGGAGGCGGTGCGCAACTGCGAGCGCCACGCGGGGGCGGCGCCGTCGATTCGGGGCCGTGTCTCGGGGAAGCGCGTGGAGCTGACGATCGGCGACCACGGCTGCGGCTTCGACCCGGATCGCGTGGACCCGGCTCGGCGCGGCATCAGCGGCAGCATCGTCGGCCGGATGGCGGAGCTTCCCGGTGGGGTCGCGACGGTGCGCTCCGCGCCCGGCGAGGGGACCGAGGTGGCGCTCTCATGGAGGACCTGACGGCCCAGGCGACCGGCGGAGCGGGGCTCGGCTCCAGCCTGACGCGGTGGGGCATCGGCACGGTGTGGGCCCTCAATCTGATCCACGGGCTCATGGCCGGCGTCCTGTACGTCGGTGCGCCGCCGCGCCTGTGGGCGGCGTTCGCGGCCGGGCTCGTCGGCACGCTGTTGCTGACCAGGAGGGGCGGCGACCGGTTGGGGTGGTGGCGCGCCCTCGGCGTTGTCGCGTGCTCCGTGCTGACGGCGACGGCGATCACCGGCTTCGCCGAGATGACGCCCACGATGTGGATCTTCAACTTCTCCGCCTACCTTCCCGCGCTGCTGATTGCGCGGGGGAACGTCCGGCTCGGCGGCGTCGGCGGGGCGCTGGTGCTCGCGGTCGGCCTCGGGTGGGCCGTGAACGTCGGCAGCGGGCTCCCGGGGTACCTGAACGTGGTGGCGATCCCCTTGTCCGCGCTGCTCGCGGGCGTGCTGTGGCAGCTGATGTTCCGGCGCGCCGTCGGCCGCGAGGTGGCGCACCGCACCGAGGCCGGGCGGTCGGCGCTCGCCCGGCGCGCCCACGAGGAGGCCTTGGAGAGGGCCAGGCGGGAGCTGGCGCAGATCGAGATCGAGGCGCGCCCGCTGCTTGAGCGGCTGGCGGCGGGCGAGCCGATCGACGACGGCGTGCGGGCCGCGCTCGAGGTGGCCGAGGCGACCATCCGCGACCGGATCCGCTCCCCGCTGCTGCAGCATCCCGTCCTGGCCCCGCAGCTCGCGCGGCTGCGCCGCGGCGGCGTCCACGTGCTCCTGCTCGGCGAGGTCCCCGACGACGGCGAGCAGCACGCGCCGATGAGCGGTGCCCTCGCCGACGCCGTCGCCCGCGAGCTGGCCGACGCCGAGCCCGGAGGCTCGGTCGTGATCAGGCGCCTGCCCGACGGCGACGCGGTCTCGGTCGTGGTCCGGGGCGCGTCGACAACTCGCCAAGTCCAGTTGTCCGCGGACGGGACCGTGCTCGCCCGAAGGTGACGCCCCGGCCGTCGAGGCCCCGGCGATTCCCGGTTCCGCTCTCGGCGGATAGCGTCCTCCCTCGGCAAACAAACTCTATTAATTCCATGGGATTAGATGTAGATTAAGCGTTGAGGGGGAGCGGATGTCCGGTGCCCCGGTCCGGCAGATCGCCGGTTCTCGTCAGAGGAGCATTCCCATGAGCTATTCCCGCAGAGCAGCACTCGCCGTCACCACGGCCGCCGTCGCGTTGGGCCTCATGGCCTGCTCCGGTGGAGGCTCGAGCGACGAGGTGGGCGGCGCCCAGCCCGCCCAGGTTGGCGCGGCCGAGTCGTCGGTGATCAACCTGTACGCCTACGCCGTCCCGAAGGTCGGCTTCGACAAGGTCATCCCGGCCTTCACGGCCACGCCGGCGGGCGCGGGTGTGGAGTTCCGACAGTCCTACGGCGCCTCGGGCGACCAGTCGCGCAAGGTCGCGGCCGGCGCGGAGGCGGACGTCGTCAACTTCTCCGTCGCGCCCGACATCACCAGGCTCGTCGACGCCGGGCTCGTCGCATCCGACTGGAACGCGGTCGCCAACGGAGGAGTGGCCTTCGGGTCTGTCGTGACCATCGTCACCCGCGAGGGAAACCCGAAGAACATCCGGGACTGGGACGACCTGCTCGCGCCCGGCGTCGAGGTGGTGACGCCCAATCCGTTCTCCTCAGGGTCGGCGAAGTGGAACCTGCTCGCCCCGTACTCCGCGAAGAGCGACGGCGGGAAGGACCCCGAGGCGGGACTCGCCTACGTGTCCGCGCTGGTCGGCGACCACATCAAGGTGCAGCCGAAGTCCGGCCGCGAGGCGACGGAGACCTTCCTCCAGGGCACGGGCGACGTGCTGCTGAGCTACGAGAACGAGGCGCTCTTCATCGAACAGACCGAGCCGGTCGATCACGTGACCCCGCCGACGACGTTCCGCATCGACAACCCGGTGGCGGTCCTGAAGGACAGCCCCAACCTCGAGGTGGCGACGGCGTTCCGCGACTACCTCTTCACCCCCGAGGCCCAGCGGCTGTGGGCGGAGGCGGGCTTCCGGCCCACCGACGCCGACGTGGCGGTCGAGTTCGCGGACAAGTTCCCGGCGCCGGAGAAGCTGTGGACCATCGACGACCTCGGCGGCTGGGGCGTCGTCGACCCGGAGCTGTTCGCGAAGGAGACCGGGAAGATCGCCGTGATCTACGAGGCGGCGACGTCGTGACCGCCACCCTCGACCGCGGGGCCGGCGGGGGGCCGGCCCCGCCTCCGGGACCCGCGACGCGGAGGGCCCGGGCGGGCCGGGTCAGCGGCCTCACTCTGGGCGTGGTCACCCTGTGGTTGAGCCTGATCGTGCTGCTGCCGTTGGCCGCATTGACGGTGGCGGCATTCGGCGACGGCTTGGCTGGCTTCTGGGACGCCGTCACGGCCCCGACGGCGCTGGCGGCGCTGGGCACCACGATCCTGATCTCCGCCGGCGTCGCTCTGCTGAACGTCGTCGCGGGCACCCTGATCGCGTGGGTGCTCGTGCGCGATCAGTTCCCCGGCAAGCGCATCGTCGACGCCCTGATCGACCTGCCGTTCGCGCTGCCCACCATCGTCGCCAGCATCGTGCTGCTGTCGCTGTACGGGCCGTCGAGCCCGATCGGCATCGAGCTGAACGCCACGCGGTGGGGCGTCGGGATGGCGCTGGCCTTCGTTACCCTGCCGTTCGTCGTGCGCTCGGTCCAGCCGGTGCTGATCGAGCTGGACGCCGACGTCGAACAGGCCGCGGCGTCGCTGGGCGCGGGCAATCTGACCACCTTCCGCCGGGTCATCCTGCCCGCGCTCACCCCGGCCATCGTCTCGGGCGGCGGCCTGGCCTTCGCCCGCGCCATCGGCGAGTACGGTTCCGTGGTGCTGATCGGCGGCAACATCCCGCGCGAGACCCAGGTGGCCTCGCAATACATCCAGCAGCAGATCGAGACCGACCGACCGGTCGCCGCGGCCGCGGTCTCGGTGGCGCTGCTGCTGGTGTCGTTCACCACCCTCCTCGTGCTGCAGCTCTTCGCGGGCCGCGCGCACGACCGGCAGGAGGTAGCACCATGAGAGTCTCGACCGTCAGCCGCTACGCGCTGCGGGCCGTCGCGCTCGCCTACCTCGCCGTGCTGGTGGCCTTCCCGATCGTCACCATCGCGTGGCGCACCTTCGAGCCGGGGTTCGGCGCGTTCTGGGACGCGATCCGCACGCCCGCGGCGATCTCCGCGCTCAACCTCTCGCTGCTGATCGTCGCCATCGTCGTGCCGCTCAACGTGGTCTTCGGCGTCGTCACCGCCCTGGCGCTCGCCCGCGGGCGGTTCCCGGGCCGAAGGCTGCTCTCCGGGATCGTCGACCTGCCGTTCGCCGTCTCGCCGATCGTCGTCGGCGTCGCGCTGATCATGCTCTGGGGGGCCGACGGGTGGTTCGGCGGCCTCGAGAGCCTCGGCGTCAAGGTCATCTTCGGCCTGCCGGGGATGGTGATCGCGACGCTGTTCGTCACCCTGCCGTTCGTGGTGAGGGAGGTGGAGCCGGTGCTGCGCGAGATCGGCACCGAGCAGGAACAGGCGGCGGCCACCCTCGGCGCGTCCGCGTGGCAGACCTTCACCCGCATCACCCTGCCCGCCATCCGCTCGGGCCTCACCTACGGGACCGTCCTCCCCGCGGCCCGCGCGCTTCTCGAGTTCGGCGCGGTGATCATGGTCAGCTCCGGCTTCCCCGGCGTCTCCCAGACCCTGACCCTGCTGGTCCACGCCCGCTACATCGACGACCACAACACCCATGGGGCCTACGCCGCGGCGACGCTGCTGATGATGATCGCGCTCGTCATCCTGCTGCTGATGACAATCGTCGACAGCCGACGCCCCGAACGCAACTCACCCACCACCGTCAGGAGCACGTCATGATCCGCGTCGTCCACGCAACCAAGTTCTACGGGAGCTTCGCCGCCCTCGACGACGTCTCCCTCGACATCCCGGCGGGCAGCCTCACCGCGCTGCTCGGCCCCAGCGGTTCCGGCAAGTCCACGCTGCTGCGCGCCATCGCAGGCCTGGAGGGCCTCGACTCCGGCTCGATCGTCATCGCCGGGGCCGACGTGACGGGTCAGCCGCCTCAGAAACGCGGGATCGGCTTCGTGTTCCAGCACTACGCCGCGTTCAAGCACATGACCGTGCGCGACAACGTGGCCTTCGGCCTGACCATCCGCAAGCGGCCGAAGGCGGAGATCCGGCGCCGCGTCGACGAGCTGCTCGAGGTCGTCGGGCTGGCGGGCTTCCAGCACCGCTACCCGGCTCAGCTGTCCGGCGGCCAGCGCCAGCGCATGGCGCTCGCCCGCGCGCTCGCCGTCGACCCTCAGGTGCTGCTGCTCGACGAGCCCTTCGGCGCCCTCGACGCCAAGGTGCGCGGCGACCTGAGGCGCTGGCTGCGCCGGCTGCACGAGGAGGTCCAGGTCACCACGGTCCTCGTCACCCACGACCAGGAGGAGGCGCTCGACGTCGCCGACCGGATCGCGGTGCTCAACGCAGGCCGGATCGAGCAGGTGGGAAGCCCTGAGGAGCTGTACGAGCGGCCGGACAACCCCTTCGTGATGTCCTTCCTCGGTTCGGTCTCCCGGCTCGGCGGCGCCTTGGCCCGCCCGCACGACCTGCGGGTGGAGCGCGACGCCGTTCGGGCGCGCAACATCGCGCAGACGACGGGGCAGCCGGTCGTCGAGGCGGAGGTGGATCGCCTAGTCCGGCTCGGGTTCGAGGTGCGCGTCGAGCTCAGGGAGCCCGCGTCCGGCGACGCGTTCTTCGCCCAGCTCACCCGCGCGGAGGCGGCCGACCTCGATCTCCGCGCGGGCTACAGGGTCTGGGTGCTGCCCACCCGCACCCTGTCCTCGGAGGTGCGGCCCACGGCGCTGGCGAGTTGAGCAACAATGAGCGGATGGAGATCTCCGCGAAGACCGAGTACGCCGTGCGCGCCATGCTCCAGCTGGCGGAGGCCGCGGATTCCGACGACCGTCCGATCCCCGCGGAGGCCCTCGCCCACGCGCAGGACCTGCCGCGCAAGTTCCTGGAGAACATCCTCGCCGACCTGCGCCGGGCCGGTCTCGTGCGCAGCGCGCAGGGCGCGCGCGGCGGCTACCGGCTGACCAGCCCGCCTAGCGAGATTCCCGTCGGGGCGATCATCCGCGCCGTCGACGGCCCCCTCGCCGAGGTGAGGGGCCGTCGACCCCAGGACACCACCTACGACGGGGTTGCCAAGCACCTGCCCGTGCTCTGGGTCGCGACGCGGGCGAGCCTGCGCCAGGTCCTCGACGCCACCTCGCTCGAGGACCTCCTCACCGGAGGCTTCCCGGACGCCGTCCGCACCCTCGCCGACCTGCCGGACGCGTGGGAGAACCGCTGAGCCGCGGCGAAGCCGTGCTCTACTTCCAGGAGCTGCGGTAGCCGAAGACCTTGTCGACCTCGGCGACGGGGACCTCCTCCAGGGTCGCCCAGCGCCAGTTGGGCCGGTTGTCCTTGTCGATCAGCAGCGCGCGGACGCCCTCGGGAAAATCGATGGGCAGCACGGTCTCGGCCAGGCGCAGGTCTTGGTTCAGGACCTCGTTCAGCGTCATCCGCCGCGCGTGGATGAGCGCCCGCAACGCGACGTGCACCGCGAACGGCGACCGGGCGCGGAGGTCCGCGGCGGCCCGGCGGGCGCCGTCGGCGGGGTGGCTTTCCAGCGCGCGGGCGATCTCGACCGGGTCGTTCGACTGGTAGCACTCCTCGATCCACGCGTTCTCGGCCTCGAACAGCGGCGCGGGCAGCGGGCCGTCGGCAGACTCGTCGGCGAGGTTCATCAGCAGCGCGTCGCCGCCCGTGAAGGTTGCCGACGTCAGCGCCACGTGCCGCCCGACGGCGCCGGCGCGCGACAGCTGGTGCATGATCCCGGCATCGGGGAAGAAGCCGATCTTCGTCTCCGGCATCGCCATCACCGTGTCGGCGTAGACGATGCGGCGGTCCACGTGCGCGCCGATGCCGAGACCGCCGCCCATGGCCACGCCGCGCAGGAAGCTCGTCACGGCCTTCGGGTACGTCGCCAACATCATGTCCAGCGCGTACTCCGTCTCGAGATACTGCAGCCAGGGGCCGTCCTCGGCGACGATCCGGGCGAGGGCGCGCACGTCGGCGCCGGCGCAGAAGCCGCGGTCTCCGTTGCCGGCCAGCTCGACGGCGGTGACCGCGTCGTCGTTTCGCCACGAGGTGAGCGTGTCGTAGATCGTCGACATCATGTCGCCGTCGAGGGCGTTGATGGCTTGGGGGCGGTCCAGCGTGATGCGGGCGATCCCGTCGGTGACCTCGGTGAGGATGAGTTCGGACATGGGCGTCAGCCTAGCCGGATGCCCGGCTTCATCCGGTTGAGCACGGCGCTAGCCGTCTCCTGGTCGATGACGAGGTCGGTCGCGGTGCCGGCGCGCAGCGCGCCGAGGACGGGCGCCGCCTTGGCGATGCCGCTGACGACGCAGATCCTGCGCGGCACCCGCTGCAGCCCGGCCGGCGTCATGCCGGTGGCCCTTCGGTTGATCGCGAGGTCGCGGTACGAGCCGTCCTCGCGGAGCATCACGGTGCAGACGTCGCCGACGACGCCCTGCCGCTGGAGCCCGTCCAGGTCGTCGGCGCTCAGGTAGTTGGAGGCGTAGACGTGGCTCTGCAAGTCGGCCCCGAGGGCGCCGACGCCGAACAGCGCGATCCGGCAGCCGTCGCGCACCTGCAGGATGTGCCGGGTGCTGCGCTCCCGCCACATGGCGTCGCGAGTGGCGGGGTCGTCGAAGAACGCGGGCAGCGCGAGCAGCTGCTCCTGGCCGCGGAACGCGTCGGCGAACCGGTGCAGGATGCTGCCGACGTAGGGCAGCCCCGTCGTCTGGTGGTTCGCGCCGCCGTTCA